>RDXK01000138.1 GCA_004292605.1 Bacteroidota bacterium | reverse complement strand
GCTCCCAAAAAACCATGTTCAAGTTCAGCAACAATATCCTCAATAAAATTAGCAAAATCTATCCTTTCATTTCTACGCTATCGTGCGGCAGGTATTAATTTTTGCAAGCTTGCATATAGCAAATTTTTATGCCATTGGCGTAGGGGCTTGTTGCGTTTGGCTAGGGCCAATAACCAGCGTTTTTTGGGCAAAAGCGGTATCTGCCTTGTTTGGCAAAACGCCACAGCGTTACCAGCAGGGTCTTGTGTAAAAAAATAATCTACCTCCATGCCTTCTTCTGTTTGCCATTGCTGTAAGGCTTTATCGGTATGTTTATCCGCAGCCAATAACTGGTGTAATTTTTTTACATCACTCACTTCAAAAGCTACATAGGGCAGTCGCTCTTGTTTTACCAAAGTTGCTTTTTCCGTAGGCTGTATTATTTCTATTTGGCAGGGTTGCCAAACACTTTGCATAGGCGTTTTGGTAGGTTCATGGGTAAGTAGCCAATGGTTATTAGTAGCATCGGTTGGTTGTATGTCATTCACTTGTACATTCTCTAACAAACCCTTCCACCATGCAGCCGTTTCCTGTGGCTGATTGGTTTTTAATTGCACGCCTATCACACCGCCATTAGCCAAGTTTCGTTGTTTGTATCGTATCGGCGTTTCTAAAAATTGCCAACTAATACCCAAAGCATCTTCCGCTGTAATACAGTTTTTGCCACTGCCATGTGTGCTTACATAGCTAGGAATATGATCGGCCTTTAAAATTCCTTGAATAAGGGTAGGGTTAAAACCAGCTAGCTGTATACCCGTCCAGCCCTTCCATAGTGCTGTAGGGCTATTTACGCTTGTATTTGGCATGCCTACTATGCCTATTCCACCGCCGCCGTATGGGTTTACCAATAGCGTTGATGCTAGGTGGTTAGTTAAACCCTGTTCGGTAGTATGATGTACCGCCTGCCTATTGAACTGTAAAAAATAACTAGCCCACAAGTGCCAGTTTTGAGAGGTGCCTACTTTTATACCCACATGGTGTATACCTACTAAATGCATGGCCTAAATATAGCAAAGCTATGCACGTTTACGCTGTGGCCTAAAATGTTTGTAAGGTTTGGTTCTGTCATTACTAACCAGTAAAATCCTTTTTGCATACCGCTTACTATGCACATACACGTTAAACGGAAATCCAAAGATGAGTTTAACCAATAGCAAAGAGGTTACCGCTATCAGCACCAAACGCCAAAAACCCTCTGGAAATAAAATTTGCCACACCCATTCAGACTTAACTGGTATGAACAAAACAATTGCAATAACTGTACCTATAATAAATTCAAGTCGACGTATGTTAGTTTTGGGCATGGATACTTTGTACCTGGTTTTTGCCAAATTACTTCGCATAGATATTGGATTATGGTTCTTCGATGTTTCTAATGGCTAAAAATTTAATTAAAACTATTTCATAGAATCTCTCTAGACGTTGTTTATTGGTTTTATTTATATCCTGAACGTACATTCAACAAAAAATGGCTTCAAAAATACCGACTTTCACAACAAATTTAAGGCATTTTTAAGCTTTTAAAAGAAAAACAAAAACTTCATACAAATGAAAACTGTTTTAACGCACACCACCAATTACCATGTTTGGGCCAATAATACCATCATAGGATTTATAGAAAATATTAGCGGCGACCAACTAACCGCCACCGTGGTTAGCAGTTTTGCTACTATTAAAGCTACGGTGGTGCATTTAGCCAATGCAGAATATAATTGGCTACAGCGGGTACAAGGCACTAGCGTTTGGGAAACAAAAATTACCGAGGAAAATACCCTTACTGAAATAACCGATTTCTGGAAACAGCAAAGTCAACAATGGTGCGATGTAGTGGCGGCACATGATATTACGGGTTTGATGCAACCCATTGACCATCAAAACCTTAGCGGCCAGCACCATAGCCTGGATTTATATAAAATAATTATGCACGTTTGTAACCACGCCACCTACCACCGTGGGCAGCTAGTAACCATGCTTAGGCAGGTAGGCTATACCCAACTCAGCAGCCTAGATATGAGTACTTTTTTTAGGTTGTAAGTTTAGTTGTTCACTTACCTAAGGTTTTGCAGCGTGTTAAGTAAATTGCACCCATGCAGGATTATTTAGTAGGATTAAATCCTAGTCAGCGAGAAGCGGTGGAGCATTTACAAGGCCCTTTAATGATTGTGGCCGGAGCCGGTAGTGGTAAAACCAAAGTACTTACCACCCGTATTGCCCACCTAATGCACAATGGTGTAGATGCATTTAATATTTTAGCCCTTACGTTTACTAACAAGGCTGCCGCCGAAATGAAGGAGCGTATAGCCCACATACTAGGTAATAATGAAGCCCGCAACCTTTATATAGGTACTTTCCACAGCGTTTTTGCCCGTATTTTAAGGGCAGAAGCTCCTAAACTTGGCTACCCGGCTAGCTTTACTATTTACGATTCCGATGATGCCAAAAGTGTAGTAAAAGGTATTTTAACTGAGATGGGGTTAGATGATAAAACCTATAAACCTAGCATGGTTACCAGCAGAATATCTTCTGCCAAAAACGCTCTAATTACCGCCGAACAATACGTGGCAGATGCTGGTTTACAGGCTGAAGATGCCCAGCTACGTCGCCCACAATTGGGTCAAATTTACCTACGCTACACCCAAAAATGTTACAAAAACGGAGCGATGGATTTTGATGATCTGCTCCTTAAAATGTACGAGCTCCTTGCCAATTTTCCGGAAGTACTGCATAAGTATCAACACAAGTTTCAATATTTATTGATAGATGAGTACCAGGATACCAACCCAGTGCAGTACCAAATAGCCAAAGTACTAGCAGCGGTACACGAAAATATTTGCGTAGTGGGTGATGATGCCCAAAGTATCTATAGTTTTAGAGGTGCCACCATAGAAAACATATTACAATTTCAAACCGATTACGACGATGTAAAAGTGGTAAAGCTGGAACAAAATTACCGCAGCACCAGCAGCATACTCAATGTGGCCAATGCCATTATTAAAATAAACAAAGGGCAAATACCTAAGAATTTATGGACCGATAAGGCCGAGGGCGAAACCATAAAAGTGGTACGCACCATGACGGATAACGATGAAGGAAAATTTGTGGCCGATACCATAAAAGAACAAAAACTCAGAAACCATTTTGCCAACAAAGATTTTGCCATTTTATACCGCACCAATAGCCAAAGTAGAAGCTTTGAGGAAAGCTTACGCCGTATGGGTATTGCCTATAAAATTTACGGCGGACTAAGCTTTTACCAACGCAAGGAAATTAAAGATTTTGTAGCCTACCTGCGTTTAATAGCCAATACCAGAGATGAGGAAGCCCTAAAACGTATCATTAATTATCCCATACGTGGTATTGGAAAAACCACCGTTGAAAAATTAGGCGTTATAGCCAATGAACAAAACATAACCATGTTCGATGCTATGCAGCGGGCAGGAGAATTTGGTTTTAAAGGCGGCACCAGCGATTTGCTGAAAGACTTTGCCACCATGGTACGCTACTTTCAAAGTATGCTAGGTCAAAATAATGCGTACGATGTAGCGGTACAAGTAGGTAAAAATACCGGATTGATAAAAGAACTTTTTGCCGATAGAACCCAAGAAGGTGTAGCCCGCTACGAAAACGTGCAGGAGCTACTCAATTCCATTAAAGAGTGGGTAGAAAGCCCCAGTAATGATGATGGTGAAGTAGGCGAAAAAACGTTGGGTGCTTACCTACAGCAAATTACTTTATTGACTGATGCCGATAAGGATACCGACGACCCCGATGTAGTAAAACTAATGACCATACACGCTAGTAAAGGACTAGAGTTTCCGGTGGTGTTTGTAGCAGGTTTAGAGGAAACTATTTTCCCCAGCGGTATGAGTATTAATACCCGGGAGGAACTAGAAGAAGAAAGGCGACTTTTTTATGTAGCTATTACCCGAGCCAAAGAAAAATTATGGCTTAGTCATGCCAATGCCCGGTACCGTTACGGCCAGCTGGTACAAAACGAACCTAGCCGTTTTATAGATGAAATGCCCGATACGTTTGTAGATAAAACTTATGCCGGTGGCGCCAGCCGTAGCAATACTGGCTTTAACAATATGGGTAGTGCATTTGAGCGTATGCACCGCGGTGGTTTTGGTGGTGCTAACACGCCACCACCTGTAAAACGGGCCACGGAAAAACCAAGTTATCTTGCTGCCCCACCTACACCTAAAGTAGTACAACATACCCCTACGGAAAACTTTATAGTAGCCCACACTAGCGATATTGTGGCAGGTGTAAAAGTAGAACACGCCAAGTTTGGTTTTGGTGTGGTACAAAGCATTGAAGGTAGTAGCCATAACCCAGTGGCCACCATAGTTTTTGAACAAAATGGCGAGAAAAAAATAATGCTGAACTACGCTAAATTAAGCATTGTTCAAGGCTAGTAAATACAAAAAAGATTATGCAAAACAAACCTCATTTATATACTGTTTTGAGTCCTAAATTATTATCGCTCTACCCTGTGGAAGGTGCCGTAGTAGTGATAATAGATGTTTTTAGGGCCACTAGTACCATAGCTACTGCATTGTATAATGGTGCTAGTAAAATAATTCCGGTGGATGATGTAGAAAAATGCAAGGCCCTTGGTGCCCAGCTAAATGCCATTACTGCTGGCGAACGCGACGGTAAAGTAATAGAAGGGTTGCAGTATGGCAACTCGCCAGCCGAGTATCCACGTAGTTTTATAGAAGGCAAAACATTGGTGCTTACTACCACCAACGGTACCAAGCTATTGCACATGGCCTTACATGCTGGCGCTGCGGAAGTAGTTACCGGAAGCTTTCCTAATTTGAATGCCGTAGTAGCATTTTTACAAGCCCAAAATAAACCCGTAATACTGGGCTGTAGTGGCTGGAAAGACAGGTTTAATTTAGAAGATACCCTTTTTGCGGGTGCGGTAATACAGCAAGTGGCGGAACAGTTTACCATACACTGCGATGCTAGTAAAATGGCTGTGGAATTATACACCGCTCAGCAAGCCACCATGCAGCAGTACATACGCCAAACCACTCATTGGCACCGTCTAAGTAAGTTTGGGTTAGATAAGGATTTAGAGTACTGCGTAACCCCTAACGTAGCCAACGTTTTGCCCCGTTACGTAAACGGCGAATTAATAGCCTCCTAATTATTTTGCATGAAAACACTGATACTAATAAGGCACGCCAAAAGTAGCTGGGATAGCACGGCAGAAACCGACTTTGCAAGACCACTGAATAAACGTGGCCATGAAGATGCTCCTGTAATGGCAAAACGACTACAAGAAGTGGTGCCCGGTATAGATTTACTGGTAAGCAGTACCGCCAACAGAGCGTATACTACGGCACATTATTTTGCACCTGTGTATGGCACTTTGGTACAGCAGATAGTAGCTAAAGATGAATTGTATCATGCATCGCCAGAAGTGCTGTTACAAACGGTAAAGGGCCTGCCCAATACCGCTAATACGGTGGCCATTTTTAGTCATAACCCCGGCATCAGTTATTTTGCAAACAGCTTAAGTAATTTTAATATTATTGATATGCCTACTTGCGGGGTATTTATAGTGCAAGCTGCTATAGATACTTGGGAGCAGTTTAGTATAGGTGTAAATTCACACGTTGCCTTTTTATTTCCTAAGCAATTATAAACCTTACCACTTCAGATTACATAACTACTACTTATGATTTCATTGATTAAACGACTATTTAACGGTACCCCAGTAACTATAAGCCCAGAACAACAGTTGGCAGATTGGCATGCCAATGGTAAACCTGCACCACCACCACATATTGTAAAACAACAAGTATTACAACACTATAAAAACCAATATCACCTTACGGTGTTAGTAGAAACTGGCACTTATCTTGGCGATATGATGGAAGCACAAACGCCTCATTTTAGCCAATTATATTCCATAGAATTAAGCGAGAAACTATTTAAAAAGGCTACGAACCGATTTGCAACTAACAATAAAATAACTATACTGCAAGGCGATAGTGGTAAAGTATTACACACCCTTGTTCCGCAATTAAATACCGCAACCCTTTTTTGGCTCGACGGCCATTACTCCGCAGGAATTACCGCCAAAGGCGAAAAAGATTGTCCCATCTTTGAAGAGCTAGAAGCCATTTTTGCCACACACCTACCGCATATAGTTTTAGTGGATGATGCAAGACTGTTTGTGGGCCAAGGTGATTATCCTACCGTGGCGGAGCTTACCGCTTTTGTGGAATCGAAAAAAAGCGGCTACGATGTTTTTGTGGAAGATGATATCATTCGCATTTTGCCCAAATAATAAGGCATACTAGAACACAGCTTACTATCCACCTATACTGCGTTCAATACCATATAAGCAAACAAGAATTGTTAGCAGATAATATAAAAATAGTTGGCTGGTACTAAGCTGCCTACTGGTAAACAATGGGTACTTATTTAATAGCTTTATTTTAAAAAATAAGCAGGCTATTTTTAATAAATGTGTTAGTACCGTGATGGCCAATAGAACAATAACTATATAGGTAGATAATGGTTTCATAGCTTTCTACTTTAGGGCATTGTACAATGTAAGTCTTTGGTGTACTTGGGTTTTATAACACAAATTCCATCACTAACCACTATTACAAAGCCAACTTATTAACGAAAATATAGAATTTTATCTCGGAGATTGCTGCCGCTTTTTTTGCTGAATGATGGAATCTAATTTGGAAAATTCTATCACCTTCCCATCCATAATAATCCTAGCCGAGGCTTTTGCCTTTTCCATATTATCTCGGTTAAGGGAGTCAATTAACCACTGCCTACTAGTAGCATTTTGTATGGCGGCAAGCTGAGCATCTAATTCGGGTTTTCCCAAACTAGGTTTGGTATTGCTATACATACTATTGGTATAAAACCCTTGAAAACTAGGTATTTGTGCAGTAGCTACGTTGCTACCAAATAACATTTTCTTGGTTGATTTTTCCTGTGCATTTACTGAAATGGATAATAAAGTAAGTACGGCTACCATAAAGTAGTTCAGCTTGTGAGTGGAAGCGGTGTGTTTTTGTAGTGATAACATATAGTGCTTTTGGAGGAAGTTAGTACTTTTTTTCATTATTGAATGGCTAGCCACAGCCCTCCCGACATCATAAAAATATAAACTATTAATTATCAATCATGTATACACTTTTTAATTTTTAAAAAACGAATGGTTTAACAAAGCGTTAAAGCAGTGGTTCTAGTGTTGAAACCCTCAGACAAGCGGACGAGATAACTGTTTTTGAATCAAAACCATTTGCCCAAGGTGATAATATACATGGTGAATAATACCCATAATATTGTGCTGTACGGTACCGTATTTTTCATCTATAAACCAAGTTTCCCACACAGTATCCGGAGCGTTTTGTAACACCGCACAAGTGTTTTGTACTTGCTGTTTTATTTGAAGTAATAATTGTTGCCAATCGTCCTCGCTAGCTATAGCTGGCATCAAGAAACTTTTGGTATCGGTTACGGTTACGGGCTGCTGCAGCAATACCTGATCTATGGCTTGCAAATAATATTGTACATGAAAACTGAGTGCTGCTATGGAGTGGTTACCGATAGATACTTGGGTAGCTTGCTGCCATGTTAAATTTTGCACCAACGGAATTACACCAAGGCCACACCAATTTTTAGTGATAAAAGCTTCCTGTATATGCTGTGCTAAAAAATAACCTACACTAGTTTGCATAAAACACTATTGAAATTGAAAATTGATGGTCTGTTGGTGGTTGCTAGTAATAGCACGGCCATTCAGAGTGGCTGGCAGCCATTTATTGGCTTTAGATATGGCAAAAACACCTGCTTCATCTACACTCCATTCCAGCGATTTTAGTAGAAAATACCCACTTGCCTTGCCCGTTTCATCTACCGTAAACTGTACCATAATTGTACCCTTCATTTTTAGCATGCTGCCACGCTCTGGCATGGTGAGGTTCCGTTGTAAATCGGCCCGGTAGCGTGTGTAGCCGCCTTGGTATTGAGCATCGGTAAAATTGGTAGGACGAACATATTTTTCCGCGGTACTATCCGCATAGTAAATAGAGTCTTTTATAAAATTGGTGGTACGCCATGGCCTGCCGTTCAAATACTCAATTTTGTTGGTAAGCTTTCCTTTATCAAAATGCTGCCAGGTTCCTACTTTTTGTTTGCCGCTAATAAACCCTGCACTATCGGCATAGCCTTCCTCATTGTACCAAGCAAAAAATCCACCGGGTTGGGTACAATCCTCGTTGGTAAAGGTTTCCGTTTTAATCATGCTACCACTTATGCGGTAGTATTTGCAAGCAAAAGCTGTATCAGTTACTTTTTGAATCACTAAAAAATACGCTGCTTCAGTGGGGTTTTTTACACTCTGCCACACATCGTTAAATAAATAAAAGCGTTCCTTTTGGCTTATGGCATGCGTACTTACCACCAACAAGCAAACTACCCATACTATTTGTGCTTTCATACCTTCAAAATACGCTAATTACGGACAAGGTACACCCGTATCTATATCTTTTCTTTTTCCTTTGATAATAAAGGTAAAATACCCGCCGCCATTAGGGAAAGCATTTTTGCTAAACAGCCATCCCACATTGTGCATACCCA
Source organism: Bacteroidota bacterium (assembly GCA_004292605.1). Lineage (GTDB taxonomy): Bacteria > Bacteroidota > Bacteroidia > Chitinophagales > Chitinophagaceae > UBA10646. The sequence goes on along the minus strand of RDXK01000138.1, from coordinate 9,478 downwards.
TTATTAGCGGTCCTATTTTTACACCCAAACCCACCCAAACATTACCACCGTGTGTAAGCTGTGTAGGTAAATAAACGCCTATATTTTTACGCTCATACCTAGGTGTTACATGTAGCCAGCTGGTAAATGCAGCGTGGTTCCAAGCCATACCCAAACGCGTTAGTGGTAGGCTTGCTTGGGCATTTACGTACACATGCGGTGCCAAATATTTATCAAGATTTATTTGTAGGCGTGTAGGCATACGCATAGCAAAAGTACCGGTGGGTGTAGTGGTATTAGCAATGGCAGAAACAGAATCTTTAAACTGTTCTATAGTATTTACATTATTAATAATATGCTGTAAACTAGTATCGTAAATATTGCTAGCAAAACCATTGAACCGAAAACTATTTACACTATGGTTGTACTTTACATTTCCAATATCCATAATGGCTACGCCAAGCTTATAGTTGTAATACTCCTGCGGATCATCGTCGTTAGTACCATACCATTTTTTCACTATTTCAAAACCAATATCGCCGCCCACGGTGGCAGTAGTATTGTTTACAAACTGTTTCACCTGCTCGTTCGTAGAAAGTTTGGTGTTCAAAAACGGATCGATGGTATTGCTGTATGCCAAACTCCCGGAACCGCTTACCAGCCTATACCTAGTGCCGCTGCCAGTTTGCTCCTGCTGCGAATAAATACGCTGAATCTGGGTATTGGCACCCGCCAAACCATGCCATAATTTTGCTGTAAGGCCTACAGTAATTTCTACATCGTCTTGCTTTAACACAATAGTACTGTAGTTAACAGCTTGCTCCGTAAATGTGTTATGGCTGACAGCACCTTCTAAAAAAGGGGTAGCAGCATTGGTTCTAAAAAAGCCGTTGATACCATCTACCGTATCCACCACGTGTATATTGCCCATGGTACCAAAACTATAATTGCGTATGCGACTACAAAATGCAATAGCGGAGTGGTTTTTAATACCTATTCGTAGGCTAAAAATATCAAAAGCACCGTTGGCGTATAGCTTTGGTTGGTAACGGCCTTCTTTAATATCATAAAAAATAGTATCGCTTAGTTTACTAAATAAGTTGAAGTTTCTAAACTTAATAACATTGGTATTAAACGCTGCTTGTAACCCTATTATTTGCATATCCCATGTATGGTTACTACGTACGGATGCTGCTGGATTGTTTTGTATACTCAATGCACTTTGATGTACACTGGCTGCTATACCCGGGTATTGCTGACTGTAAACCGATAAGCTGGTACAAATGGCCAGTGCAATTATTAAATATTTCATACGCATCGGGGGGTGGCGGGGAAAAGATACTATACAAAGGATTTTTTACAATACTTCTACCGTTTTGGTAATGGTGCCTTGGGAATGTACTACCTCAAACGTAAAAATACCTCGCTGTAGTGCAGGTATGGCATACACCGCGTAAGTATGGGTAATGACTTGGGTACAAATACAGCCATTAACCGCGTATATCAATGGTAAACGAGTGGTATTGCCCGTTACAGATGGCACAAAGGGGGCTATGTTTTGGCAGCCATTGCTAAGTGTAGCAAATATTTTTATGCGTATACTATCGTTTATATTTACCCTTACCGGTGCTTGCACACTATCGGCATTACCGGGCATAAAACCACTACATTCATTTTCCTTGGTACGTAAGCAGCTTTGCGTGCCTAACACAAGTACCACAATAACCATCCAACTTTTTACAATACGCTGCATGCCAACGGGGGTTTAACTATGCAAGGATACTGTTATTAGGTATTTTGTGGTATTTGCAATACAATTTTTCCAAATTGATTGCCTGTACCCATTTTTTGCAAGGCAGCATCGGCATTTTCCAAATCAAAAACCTCATCTATCACGGGTTCAATTTTATGCGTTTCAAATAGCTGAACCATAGCTGCAAACTCCTGTGGTGTGCCCATAGTAGTACCTATAATTTGCAACTGTTTCCAAAATATTTTTTGCGGGTTCAGTTGTGTAATAGCGCCTTGCGTTCCGCCAAAAAACACTATGCGGCCACCGGGATTGGTAAGGTCGATAAAGTTTTTAAAGCCATCCCCTGCAGCACTATCTATAATTACATCAAACCCATCCGCCGAAGCTTGGAAAAGCTTGTGCCAACCGCTAATGGTATAGTTGATGCCAGCTATGGCCCCGAGCTGTATGGCTTTGGCTATTTTATCGTCACTACTACTTGTTACATACACTTGGGCGCCCACTGCTACAGCCATCTGTAGCATTAGTAAGGCCACTCCACCACCAATACCTGTAATAAGTACACGGGTACCTTGGGTAATTTGCCCTTGGGTAAATAGAGCACGGTAGCCTGTTAACGCCGCCAGCGGAATAGCGGCTGCTTGGTGCCAACTTAGGTAGCTAGGTTTGGGTACCACATTGCTAGCGGGTACTACTACCTGCTGGGCAAATGTGCCATTGTGGGGCAACCCTAAAATGGTGAAATTATTACTATGTACTCGGCTATTGCTACCCCAATTAAAACCCGGATTTATAATCACCTCTTTACTAAGCAAATGCTCGTTGGCTTTGCTGCCCACAGCGGTTACTGTGCCTGCACCATCGCTTCCTAATATAATGGGGTACCTTAGGTTAGCGTACATACCTTGCTGTATCCACCAGTCGCGGTGGTTTAATGCTGCCGCTTGTAAACTTACCAACACTTCCTGTTCCGTAGGGAGTTGGTTTTCTACTTGTTCAAAAACCAGAGGTTGTTCTTTTTCTTTACAAACGGCTGCCCACATATACTTACTACGCTATTTACAATCGGTTATTAATTATTTCGTTTACTACGGCAGGGTCGAGCAAGGTACTAGTATCGCCTATATGCTGCCATTCGCCTTCCGCTATTTTTCTAAGTATTCTACGCATTATTTTTCCGCTACGTGTTTTTGGTAAGCCTGTTACAAACTGTATTTTATCGGGTTTGGCTATAGCACCTATTACACGTGTTACGGTTTGTAGAATATCTTTTCTTATTAACGCTTCATCGTTACTATGGTTGCCTTGGTAAATAACAAAGGCATAAATACCTTGTCCTTTTACATCGTGTGGGTAGCCAACTACAGCACTTTCTACCACGCCAGCGTGCATATTAATAGCATTTTCCACCTCGGCGGTGCCTATGCGGTGGCCGCTTACATTCAATACATCATCTACCCTACCGGTAATTCTAATATTGCCATCAGCATCTTGTAAAGCACCATCACCCGTAAAATATTTACCCGGGTAAGTGGCAAAATAATTGGTTCGGCACCGCTCATGATCGGCATAGGTAGTACGTAGTATACTAGGCCATGGAGCCGTAATACACAAATTACCTGAACGTACCCCCTCCTCATTCGCTTCTGTTACTTCCTCTCCCTTATCGTTTACTAATTGCACAGCTACGCCCGGCAGCGGCAAGGTAGCCCAGCTGGGCTTTTGCGGAGTAATGCCAGCAAGGTTACTCACCAGCACACCACCTGTTTCCGTTTGCCACCAAGTATCTACAACGGGGCATTTACCCTTGCCTACATGTGTGTGGTACCAATGCCATGCTTCCTCATTGATGGGCTCACCAACGGTTCCTAAAGTTTTTAGCGATGACAAACTTTTGCCTTGTAGCGGACCAATGCCAAAACCCATTAAGCTACGTATAGCAGTGGGGGCCGTGTATAAAATATTTACTTTGTATTTATCTACAATATCCCAAAACCTACCAGCATCGGGCCATGTAGGCACTCCTTCAAACAAAACTGTGGTAGCACCTGCACATAGCGGTCCGTATAAAATATAGCTGTGGCCGGTTATCCATCCTATATCGGCGGTACAAAAATGTACATCGCCAGGCTGGTACTGAAACACATTTACAAAAGTGTAGGTAGTATAAACCATGTAGCCGCCGCAAGCATGCACCACTCCTTTCGGTTTACCTGTGGAGCCCGAAGTGTATAAAATAAATAATGGATCTTCCGCCTCCATAGCCACCGCCGGAAAATGTTTTTGCTGCTGGCTTTCTACTTTTTTCACTTCATCTTCCCACCACACATCTCTACCTTTTAGCATGCTTACAGGTGTACGGGTACGGGTACAAACTATCACCCTTTTTACGGTATTGTTGCCCACCAAAGCATCGTCTATCACGGCTTTTAGCGGTATATCTTTTGCACCACGGTAAGCACCATCGCAGGTAACTATAAATTCCGCTTGGGCATCGTACAATCTGTCGGCAATACTTTGTGCACTAAACCCACCAAATATTACACTATGTATAGCACCTATTCGGGCACAAGCAAGCACAGCAATGGCTAGTTCCGGAATCATACCCATGTAAATACATACTCGATCGCCTTTTTGCACACCATTATTGGTAAGTACATGGGCAAACTGGCAAACTTTATCGTATAAATCTTGGTAGGTAAATACTCGCTGATGCTCTGTGGGGTCGTTCGGTTCCCAAATAAGGGCAGGTGTATGGGCGTTCTGGGGCAAATGCCTATCTAAACAGTTTTCGGTGATGTTTACTTGAGCACCTTGAAACCATTGTACCTTAGGACTGGTAAACTCCCATTCCAGCGTTTGGTTCCATGGCTTTTTCCAAGTAAAATGTTGGGCAACATCGTTCCAAAACGCAGCAGGATTTTCTATACTCTGTTGGTATTGCTGCTTATACTGCTCTAAACTGGTAATTTGATATGGGTAGTGCATGGCCAATGAATTCGTTTTGAGCCTACTAAGTACGGCTATTTTGAGCGTACTACCGCTAATTTTCCCGCAAAAAGCCGCAGAAATGACCAAAAACTTAGTGGTGAGCTTGTGGTAAAAAAAGTACTTTTGTCCTCTTGCAAAATGGCGAACAAACGTGACGAATACAATACAACTTTTACCAGATAATATTGCGAACCAAATAGCGGCGGGTGAAGTAATTCAGCGGCCGGCTAGTGCGGTAAAAGAACTGTTGGAAAACGCAGTAGATGCCCACGCCACGCAAATACAACTGATAGTAATAGATGCCGGGAAAACCTTGATACAAGTAATAGATAACGGCAAGGGAATGAGCCCTACCGATGCTCGCTTGTGTTTTGAACGCCATGCTACCAGTAAAATAAAAAAGATTGACGATTTATTTCATATAAAAACCATGGGTTTTAGGGGCGAGGCATTGGCCAGTATTGCCGCCGTTGCACAAGTGGTGCTTAAAACCAAACAGGGCCCCGATGAGTTAGGTACGCTAATAGAAATAGAAAATAGTGTGGTGCAAAAACAGGAGCCATGTGCCACCGTAAGCGGAACCAGCATAAGCATGAAAAACTTGTTTTTTAATGTGCCCGCCCGTAGAAACTTCCTAAAATCGAACGCCACGGAATTAAAGGTAATTATTGATGAATTTGTTCGGGTGGCCATGGCTTTTCCGGCGGTGCAGTTTTCTTTGACCCATAATAACCAACAAATATTTTTTTTAGAAAGCGGCAACTTAAAACAGCGATTGGTACAAATGATGGGTAACACCATAGAAAGTAAGCTAATACCTGTAAAAGAAAGTACCGATTATGTAACCATTACGGGCTTTGTGGGCAAGCCAGATATAAGTAAGAAAAGCCGAGGCGATCAGTATTTTTTTGTGAACAATCGCTTTATAAAAAGTGCTTATTTACACCATGCGGTAATGATGGCCTTTAGCAATTTACTACAGCCCGATACCTTTCCTATGTATGCCTTGTTTATAGAGGTAAACCCCAGCCATGTAGATATTAATGTGCACCCCACCAAACAAGAAATAAAGTTTGACGATGAAAAAATAATGCACCACTTTGTACAAGCCGCCGTAAAGCATGCACTAGCACAGTATAGCGTAATGCCAAGTTTGGATTTTAGTTTAGATGCCCCCATACAGCAGCTAGATGCTTTTCAAAAACCATTTACACAGCAGCAACAGCAGGCTACACAGCAAAGCAATATTTACCAAGGTTTTACCCGTAGCGGTCAGGCACATTTTATAGAACCCACCACCAAATCGAACTTTACGCATTGGGATAATTTTTTAGATACCACCCGTAGCTCACAGCCTACTGCGGAACAACCTTGGCAGCAAACCATACCCATTAACAATACGGAAGATGTAAGTACACAATCTGTAGTACAAATACTCAATACGTATATAGTAGCCAAACGTAGTTATGGCTTTTTACTCATTAATCAGCAGCTGGCTCATGAGCGAATTTTATTTGAAAAATTTCAAACATTGGCTCAAAAAACTACGGCACCTACCCAGCAGGTTTTGTTTCCGGTGGTGGTGGAGCTATCGGCTACAGATGCTGTTTTGTTACAGGAATTATTACCTTATTTAAAAGCTATTGGCTACACACTAACGGCACAAAAACCTACTCAATATTTGGTAGAAGGTGTACCAGCCGATTTACCCGAGGGCAATGAAAAACACACCATAGAATTGCTGCTAGAACAAATGAAACACCACAGTGCCGATTTACAAATTTCCCGACAGGAAAAGCTGTACCGCAGTTTGGCTAGGCAGCAAGCCAAAAAGAATGGTACCATACTTAGCACCACGGAAATGAAGGAACTGGTGGCCCAACTATTTCAATGTTATTTACCGCATGTATCGCCTAGTGGCAGCCCTACCTATGTAGAGTTTAGAGAGGATTATTTAGATAAATTGTTTGTGCAATAACAAAATTGAGAACAATTTTCACCATTCCCCTTACAGAATGTATACGCCTATAAAATGTTCCGCCTTTGTTGGTATGGCATAGCCTACCAACAACTTTTGTAACACTATTTTTTATTGGTGAAGAACACCAACTAATGCAAAAAACTTCAAGCGATCTGCATAGTTTTTGTGATTTAATCTTTTTTTAATTTAGAAATTATTTGTAATATTGGTTAATCATATGCAAAAAATAAAAGACACAATTTCTTACACCTAAACACACAATCAGTCTTTTATGCAAACCAAAACTAAACACTTGCTAGCTGTAATGTTAGTGTTTCTAACCCTGCTCGGCTGCCAAAAATCACTTGTACAGTATGAACCAGAAACAGCTACCGTGCCCCAAGTGGCAACAGATGTAAAAAAGCATTTAGCCAATGCCGAATTGTGGATTGATTTATTACCCTTTGCTGGTGGCTTTAAAGCCCCAAAAATTACCGAGAAAACCACACGCTTTGGCAATTCTATAGTTACTAATTTACAAATAGGTGAAAACGGTAACTCTTTACTATTTATAACTGCTAACAAAAAATTTCAGGTATTCGGCATTAACAGAGAAGCTCTTTCTCAAGCAAATCCCTTGAATGGTAACCTTGTAGTATACGATTTCCAAAATTTATCGAAATACCGCCTCAGAATAGTGAAGGATAGCCTTGCAGGCATTTACTGGTTAAAACAGCCAAATACCAGTTTTAATGCATACAACAATACATTTCATTTGCGTGGTGCAGCCAACCAGCGAGGTTTGGGAATAGGTTCATCCGTTCGGAAATTTTTCTGTGAGCTATTTGGTGGCTTTTGGGCCGAAGGCATTGCCGGGAATGCTACAAGCGGTAGCGGCTCCTGTTATTCAGGTGGCGGTGGTGGTTCAACAGACCCAGAAGAAGCAACCACCGTGGTAGATGGAAATTCAGGTGGTCAAATTTTAAATAACAATTTTTTTAATATTTTGAACGGCCCAGGTTCCATATATAACAATATATCTACTTATGTAAATACAAATGGTGGTAACTGGTATAGTGTACTGCCCGGATTAGCTGTGGGTGGGGGCGGAGTAAATAATAATGGATTCCTACAGAGCGCTGATTTTATTGACCCGTCTTGCGAAAATCCTGATGATCTTCGTGCTGCATTTTTAGTTTTAGGCTACCAATATTATCAGTCTGGCTTTTCTACAAGCGTGGACGGCTCGGTCGAGGAAATGTTTCAACCGTTTCAAAATTACTCAGATCAAAGTACAGTATTGGTACCGATTCTTCCATGGCTGTTAAAAGCGGGTATTAACGGTGCTGCCGACGCATTAACGCAGGCCTTGTTTATTTACCTTACAGAGGATGATTGTACATCGTTTGGGGCAGCATTCGGCCATCCACGTTTTAACAAAACGCAAGTAGCACGTAGTGGCTTGGAAGGTTTAATTCCGTGGAGCGTACCAGGAGGAAGAATAGGTAGGGCAAGTTTTACAGCTATGGGCGATGTTTTGGTAAAGATGATTGCTGGCGAGTATGGGCAAAACGACTACCAAAAAATGGGAATTGATTTTGCACTCGGTTTTTTTAGCGACTATACTGGTGGGCAATTGGCCGATTTAGCTAGCAAAGCCCCTTTAGCCAAACTAGGTAAAGGCTTAGTTACTAAATTTAATGTACCTTACAAAACGGTTACTAAATGGCTAGGTGGTGGGTTGCAGGAAATTTCAGAAACTTTAGTAACGTCCGCGGGTTCTGTTAGTTCTGTAAAAAAAATGGTTGGTTTTAGTCCGGGAAATGTGTGTGTAATAGGGCGTAATATGGCAGGGCGGGTTAAGCCTTACGCTGAAGCCGGCAGTTCTATTATATTTGATAGAGACAATCCTTTAGCGGCCCCTTATTTCAAACCAGAGATCGACGCAGAGTGGAGCGATTTACTTTCCATCTATAACAATAATATACCTTACGCTGTCGCAAAGGCATCCAAACTGTACCAAGCAAACCGGCAATTTATTCGTGACTTAAAGGCAAAAGGATACACTTTTATCGACCTTGGTCACGGGGGATTACCAGAAGGATCAAGTGCATTTTATGATATGGAGTTAAAAGAAATTTTTGAATAATATGACGGACCAAATGAAAACCGTGTATCGACGGTTACCGCTAATGAAACCGTTCTGTTCGTTACAGTATAAATTCTTGAAATTAGATTCACAAAGTGAATTTCTAATTTCGGTTCAAGGAGTTCAGTATGAAATAAAGCGGCAATGTATTTTTCGTTTTGTTCAAGAGTCTCCATATCGCTCTGACAAATATGCTTTTGCCGTCCAGATAGTTAATACAGCTGTTGACTATCCAGATCTTCCCTACTTAGATTTAGATAAATACCTAGAAAAAAATCACGGCATACAATCAGTTAAAAAGCTAATACTAGATAATTATGTGGGCACCTTCGAACAGAAACTTGAGCAGTTTATCGTTTTCTTGGAGAACTTATTTGACGAGCCAATTTTAAACGAAGCAATTAAAGGAATTGGATGGAACAACGATTACCATAAGCATTATTGGGAGGGAAATAACTCAAAGTAAATACTTTGTTGCGTGAATATTAGATATCTCGTTTGTAGGTTAACTGAGCTAGCAAAGCACCTTTAGCCAAACTAGGTAAAGGATTTCTATGACGTAAAAAAATCTTATTTCTACAATTTTAAGCTGCTTTATTCACATAAGTTCTATCATTATTAACACAGGCTAGTACTCTTGCTAATA
>RDXK01000072.1 GCA_004292605.1 Bacteroidota bacterium | reverse complement strand
AAGAGGCCAATAAAACAGACAACAACTGGCATCAAGCTATTCATAAGCGGGCATTTTTGGGCAATCAAAACAAAGCTGTAAGCTATGGATTAAACAATAGGCAATTTATTGATATATTTTCTTTTTAAATTACAATTATTGGGTTTTTAGAGTCCATATCTTTGTTAAAAATAGATAAAAGATGAATTATTTGCGATTAAGAAAAAAAGAAAAGCAATTCAGAGCTATCACCTCTCTAAGTATTGCCAAATTTGATGAACTATTACCGATGTTTGAAAAAGCCTGGAATCACTTTATTATTCATTATAATTTCGATGGTTTGGCGCGTGTCCGCCCTTACGCTGCCAAAGTAGGTAGCCCGCTTTATGAAACATCAGAAAAACTATTTTTTATTCTCTATTATAAGAAAATGCAACCTCTTCAAGAAGCAATAGCAGCAAGTTTTGACATGGAAACCTCGCAGGCTAATCAATGGATACATTCTCTAAGTCCTTTGTTAGAAGAGGCTCTCTTGGCATATCATCCCAAAACATTGATTGAAGATGTTCAATTTAAGGAACATGAAACCTACATTACGGACTGTTCAGAGTATGGCGTTCAAAGAGACACTTATCATCAAAAAGAATATTACAGCGGCAAAAAAAAGGCTCATACGCTCAAAAACGGGTTAATTGTTTCATTAGTAGGCATTGTTTTATGGGTTAGTCCTACTATACCTGGACGAATCCATGATAAAAAATTAATGGAAAATATAACTTTCTCAACTCCCATGCAATTACTGGCAGATTCAGGATTTCAGGGGTGGATACCCGAAAATATCACCTTGATATTACCTATCAAAAAGCAGAGAAACACAAAAAAAACGAAGTATTATTTAAGCGATTCTGCTAAGAAATATAACTACGAATTAGCTCAAGTAAGAGTAAAAGTCGAGAATGTATTAGCAGGTATTAAAACCCTTCGCATTATCAAAGATAAGAATAGAAACTACAAAAAAACATTCAAAAATAGACTCTTTTTTATCGCAGCAGCTTTGCACAATTTTAGAATTTCTTGATTGATATAAATTAAACTATTATTATTTTTTATATAATTAAATTGTCTATTATTTTTGATTTGTAATAAGGGGTAATTTGGTAGTAATAAATTGATAAACATCGGACCGCACGGGCGGCCCCGCGCCGATGCGGACAATTACAACGAATTACTATAATTACAAATAATTCCGAGTAAGTACTTAGTTAAACAATAAGGTGCTATTTTTTGTGAGTATAAAAGTATTTTCAAAAACAGGCGGTTGTCATTTGTGTCCACAAACTTTTCCCTTCAAATACAAATAAAACCATTCATCCTGATTGGACATTTGTCCAAAGCTTTTAAGGAGCCATAACGATAATTTTGACCAAAAATCAATCTCCTTTATCTTTATGGAAACAAATCTTCTCTCCTCCGAAAAAGCTGTAAATCAGCCCTCTTACAGCCCCAAAATCTTAGATTTGACAGCAAAACTTTGGTTTACCATCGCCACAGTTGGGCAGTGGATTTTTGGTTATTACATCGTTGCGGTTTATCATACCTCTACCTTTTCGGGCGATTTTGAAAAATGGAACAAGGTACTGCCCAAAGGCTACGTAGCGGGCGATTGGCAAGGCAACCTTATGACGGGTATTCATGTGGTTTTGGCGGCTGTGGTTGTGATTGGTGGACCTTTACAAATCATGCCTTTTGTCAGAAATCGCTTTCCAATGTTTCATCGGATATTGGGTAGAGTCTATGTTTTTACGGCCATGTTAATAAGTATCGTAGGCTTGGCAATGGTCTGGACCCGAGGCACAGTGGGCGATATGACTCAGCACGTCAATATCAGCATTCAATCGGTTTATATCGTTGCTTTTGCTGTTTTAACTATCAAATTTGCCAGAGAAAAACAATTTATAAAGCATAGAATGTGGGCTTTACGCCTCTTTATGGTCGCCAATGGGGTTTGGTTTTTTAGGGTTGGGTTGATGGCCTGGTTGGTCATTCATCAAGCACCTGTCGGCTTCAACCCTGAGACTTTTTCAGGACCATTTCTTTCTGTGT
>RDXK01000137.1 GCA_004292605.1 Bacteroidota bacterium | reverse complement strand
GTAACGGGCACCAACGCAGCATCGCAATAAAAAGAATCGATGGTAGGAATGGATACCAACACACCAAAACTCTTTACGGTATCTAGTACAGGTACCGCTACCAAACAGCCACCGTCATCTACCACAAAAAGTTGCGGCACAAAAGCCCCGGGCCGGGTGTACGTATGCGTTTTTTGTAATTGGCTGGTGTGGCTGGTAAAGCCATCGCCATAAATCCATACATAGGTATCGCCGCCATTGCTGCTATTGCTAAACCCTACCCGCAAAGGCAAACAACCTTGTGCACCTGAGAATGAGTACGATGGCTGTGGCGAACGTACAGTGATGATTTTAAATGCAGAATCGGTACAGCCGCCGGGGGCTGTAATTACTAAACGCACAGGGTAAGTACCAGCAGCCGTATACGTTTTAGAAGGCGATACAAAAATGGAAGAAGTAGCATCGCCAAAACTCCATAAGGAACTACTATTGTTGGCACCCGTAAAGCTATACTGAACAGTGGAAGGTGTACAAATAAGTGCAGAATCGGATACTGTAAAACTGGCCCTTGGCTGTACTATGGTAAAATAGTTGTTCCTAATGAGCGTATCCGTACAGTTATTGGCATCCGTGGCAATCAATCGTACATCATAGGTTCCTGCCGTAGCAAAACTGGTAGTAACCGTACTTCCGGCCAATATTTGGCTACCGCCTACTAACCACCTATACCTTACGGGCGCCACGCCTGTACCACCAGTAGCGGTAAGCTGTATGGGTGCACCCGGACAGCTAACGGTAGCGTTGCTAGTAAAATTGGCCTGCACCTTAGATATGGAAAAATAATTTGGATAGGAAATGGTATCTACACAGCCGCTGCCAAGCACCTCTAGCTTTACGGTATAAAAGCCATTGGTGGTGTAAGTATGTGTAAATGATGGCGAGGTAGAACTACTGCTATTTCCATCGCCCCAAAACATGCGATATGTTTGAATACCACTACTACTATCGGCCAGCACCCGAACCTGCACACCTGCACAGCCCGCTGGCGAGGTACTATTGGTAAGTAGGGATGCTACAGGACCGATGACAGTGATTAAATTTTCATACACGATGGTATCGGAACATTGCGTGAGGGCATTAAAAAATATGGCTTTCACGGTGTAGACCCCATTGGCATTATAAAATTTTACAGCCGAAACACCAGGCGGATGCACTGCAGAAGTACCATCACCAAACTGCCAAAAGACATCTAAATTGGTTACGGATGGGTCGGCCAATCTAAATCGAACCGGCCTACCCCTACAAACCGACGTTTCGCTTGCAGTAAAATCATAATCATTTTTAATCCTTACCGATTTTGTAATGGTGGTGCTGCAAGAATCACCCGTGGCGGTAAGCGTAATATTGTAAACACCCGTAGTACTATAAACATGGGTAGGAGCAAAAACAGATGTGCTATTGCCATCGCCAAAATCCCATAAATAAGTAGTACCAGATTTGGCTAAAGAGCGATTAGTAAACCGACGAACAAACCTATTATCTATTCCACAAATACCGGAAACTAAAAAGTCGGCATAAGGTGGTGTTAACCTAAACGCTTGCGGAACCACCATAGTATCGGTACAGCCATTGTTACTAGCTATCAATCGTATAGTTACGGTACCGGTATCAGTAAAAATAATATTAGGTGAATTTTGCGTAGTATTTTGGAACGGACGAGGGTTAAAAAACTGCCACAATACATTAGTAAAATTGCTACTTAAATTATTAAACTGAAATGGCACATTGGTACAGCCTTGGGTAGGCGAAAAACTAAAATTTGCGGTGGGTTTACTACTCACCCGTATAGGATCAAACATTTGCACGGACGAACGGCAACTATCGGTAAATACGACCGTAAGATTTACCACATAAACCCCCTCTTGCAAAAACTCAGCAGTGGCTACCACTTGTGAAGTTTGTACGGTAGTTCCATTACCAAAATCCCATATATAATACGCCACCGGCACTACTGCATTTACACTTGTAAATACATTGGTACGGTGCGGTGCACAGCCATTACTAAAATTCATACGGTTGCTAATAATGGGAGGGGCTACTATTATATACCGCCGCACTAGCGTAGTTCGCTGGCAGCTATTGGGTAAGGTAACGGTAAGCTGCACATCGTACTCGCCTACTTGTGCGTAGGTATGTGTAGGTACTGCATCTGTACTGGTATTTCCATCGCCAAAATTCCATAAGTAGGTAATGCCACTAGCGGTGGGTACATTACTAGTAAAAGTAGTAGTAAACGGTGCACAAGTACCCCTTAGCCTGCTGGCCGTAAATTGAAGATTTAAAAAACCATCGTTCACCGTAATCTCTCGCCTAACAGTATCGGTACAAGTACCAAAATTATTAACGAGGGCTAAGCTAGCAGTGCCGGTTTGTGAAAACACGTACTGTAAATTGTAGGTGTTAGCTATCGTAGAATTATTGAGTAGCCAAGACGAAGAAATAGGGGCAGGGGAACTATTGTTGGTGTAAAGGGTAGTAATACCCAAACAAGTAGTATCCACACCGGAAAACCTAGTTACAAAACCGCCTAATTGTATGGGCGTGGCTAACGCTACTGTTGTAAAACATCCGTTGGACGATGTGGTGGTTAACACTGGTGTATACAAGCCATTTTGTGTAAAAGTGTGGGATACTTGCGGTGTGGTATAGGTGGTGCCATCGCCCATTTGCCACAGATAACTCAACGTGGGCGGTCCACTACTATTGTTTTGAAAACTAACTGTAGCTGGTGCCGTACACTTATTAAATGGCACTAGGTTTAGCTGTACCGAAGGTTTGGTTTTGGCAATAATGTACTGGCGTTTTTCCAAACTAGCTTCGCAACCAAGTATATTGGTTACCTTCAAAAACACCGAAAATGTATCGGCAAAATTGTACTGCTTTATGGGCTGGGCAGCGGCACTTGTGGAACCATCTCCAAAGTTCCAATTGTAGCTGGCAATAGGTGTTCCGTTGCTGGAAGATGTATTAGTAAAAAATACCGTATCTGGGTTGCATACCACGGTTTGCGTAGTGCTAAACTCTACCGTAGGTTTGGCACCTACCGTAATCATTTGATTTTGCGTAAAACTATCTACTATGCCATTGCTACGGGTTATGGTAAGTGTTACGGTAAATACACCGGGAGTGGTATACACATACACGGGGTTTTGCTGTAAGCTAGTATTTCCATCGCCCAAGTTCCAGCGCCATTGCACCACATCGGTAAGCGTAATGGAGCTACTAAACTTTACCAGCATAGGTGCACAGCCCACAGTTTGCGAGGCTTGTAAAATGTTTTGGGAAAAAACTATACTGCTGTAAAGTACCCAGGCTATCAGCAGCCAATATTTTTTCACTTATTTTTTCTTGGGTGATTTTTTCTGTTTGCCATTGGGTGTGTTTTTTAATACAGCAAAATTGGTTAGATAATTGGTTACGCCTTTGGCAGCTGCTACCACTAGCTTTTTTCTGTAGGCAGGGTTTACCACTTTTGCTTCATCTTCCGCATTGCTAATAAACGCCACTTCCCATAACGCATTGGGGTATTCTGTAGGGCCACTTAAAGCAAAATTGAACTGACCCACTTCACCAAATTCCTTTAAATCGGTATCGGCTAAAACTTGTTTTATAATGGCATTAGCCAAGGGTTTAAAACCAGGATACCTATAAAAAGTGCTTACTCCTTTCACGGTATCGTTTCCGCTGGAATTAAAATGAACACTTATTAATAATGTAGGATTTACAGCCCTTAACAATAAGGTTCTATCAATCATCGATACATCAGTATCGTGGCTACGTACCAAACATATATTAGGATACATTTTTATCAATTCCTTTTGCAAAGCCTCTGCGTACAGTAGCGTTAAATCTTTTTCCAAAACACGGGTTAACTTACCAGTAGCACCACTATTACTACCACCGTGCCCAGC
This sequence comes from Bacteroidota bacterium, assembly GCA_004292605.1. GTDB lineage: Bacteria > Bacteroidota > Bacteroidia > Chitinophagales > Chitinophagaceae > UBA10646. The sequence continues at coordinate 14,439 of RDXK01000137.1, read as the reverse complement.
ATCTATAGCTATAAAAACTTGTTTGGGTGTAGTGGGCGGTCGCTTGCATTTAATTACCAATTGGTTTCTGTTATAGTACACACCATAGCCCCAATGTGTAGTAGTATTTAATTCAATATGAAGCCGTAAAACATCGGCCGAAATTTGTTCCTGCCATACTTGGCGTATGGTTTGTGCAGTGGTTAAATGTGTTATCCAATTCGTGTTGGAAGCCACACCATACACATCTACCACAATGGCATTGTTATGAATTTCCTGGGTGGTTTTATAAGGCAAACGAGCATCTAAACTTAGGGTAACATAATCGTACAAACTATCGCCCCACACCCTACTATTACCTGCCACCCTTATACCCGTATTGGTAAATACACCTTGCAGTTCGCAGTTCGATTTTGGTATAAACGCCAGCTGACTTTGTGCTAATTGAATTTTATAATAATCTTTTAAGCTATCCATAATCACCAGCTGAACACTGGTATCTAGATAGGTCATTTTTGCCGCACCTAACCTGTCTTCACCCATAGTATACTGCAAATACGGGAGTTTGCCGATGGTTTTGCCTTTTAATAATTGGCCATAAACCTGGGAGAAAAACATACAAGTAACAAGGGTAATTACACTACGCATATAATAAAATTACTTGCATTCTAGTAGTTTCGCAAAAAAACTAAACCATGAACCCTCTGCTCAAATTTAGCGTAGCAGCTTTTTTATGCACGCCTACTATGGTATTGGCACAAGATGCTACTATAAAAACCTTACAAGCTGAAGCATCAAAAACCATAAAAAAAGATGCCGCCGATACCACTACCAAAACTTGGAAAAAAGGTGGCTTTATAAGTGTAAATATTACCCAAGGTAATTTGAGCAACTGGTCGGCCGGGGGCGATGAGTATTCCCTTGCCATCACCTCAGTTATGAATGGTTTTGCATTTTACAAAAAGGGCAGACATTCATGGGATAACAATATAGATGTAAACCTTGGCTATATAAAAACCACAAGTTTAGGCGGTAGAAAAAACGATGATAGAATAGATGTAACTAGTAAGTACGGTTATGGCTTGAATAAAACCATCAGTCTTTCTGGCTACTTCAACGTAAGAACACAATTTTTTGATGGCTTTACCTATCCTAATAATGTAAAAACATTTTCATCTACAGCATTTGCTCCTGCGTATATAGTAGTGGCAGCAGGTTTTGATTGGAAGCCCATTCCAGGGCTCAGTGTTTTCTTTTCACCTGCTACTAGCCGTTGGGTAATTGTAAACAACCCTACCTTAAGTGCAGCGGGATTATATGGCGTAAAACCCGGCCAAAAATCGGCCTACGAAATTGGTGCTTATGCAGCCGCTACGTACACCACTAATATTACCAAAACATTGAATTATAAGGGCAAGCTAGAACTATTTAGTAACTACAGAAGAAACCCACAAAATATAGATGTGTTTATGACCAATTTGTTTACCCTAAAAATTAGTAAAATACTTTCCGCCACATGGAACTACGATTTGATATATGATGACGATGTTCGCCTTTTTGGGCCTAGCAAAACCTCGGCAGCATTGCAGCGTAAAAGCCTAATTGGCGCTGGTTTATTAGTAAAATTATAGGTAGTATTCCTAGTATATAAAAAGCTCACAACCTTGCAAGGTGTGAGCTTTTTTATTGGTCGGTATTTTGTAGTAAACGCTACTGCATAGTACTATAACAATGTTATTTAAAACGCTTTTTAAAATTGGCATTGCGGGGGCTATTGCCACCTAGGCCATTGGGCCTAGCAGGACCGTTCCCGTTTCTATTCCGGTTGTTATTATTTCCGCCGCCGTTATTTCTATTGTTTCTATTATTCGAAAAATTTTGGCGCCTGTTATTGCCACCTGGCCGCATACTAGCAAATTCTTCCCGCTCAAAACTTTGTGTTCTGTGTTTAATGTACGGCGTACTACTAAACTCTAGGGCACCTTGCGTAATGCTGTTTAATTCACTGCGTATAGCATCGTCGTGCATTAATTCCTTATGCCAGTTACTATAACTTAATTTCATATAGTAGGCTATGGCATTGGCAAACCCGTCCTTTTTTTCTTGGTTGGGTTCTGCTAGTGCTTTACCTATTACTAACTCTATATTTTTTCCTAAATGGTAGTACTTAGGTTTTCTTTTAGGGTAAGGCAATGGTGCTGGCTTGGCCTCATACACTTCTTTTAATGGCGGAGGATAAGGAGCATCCACATCTAACTGGAAATTACTCAACACATGAAGATGATCCCACAGGGTGTGTTTAAAATCTTCTATGTTTTTTAAGTGTGGATTTAAAACGGCCATCAGCTCTACTATATTGGCTGCTTGCTGACTTCGTTTTACTCTATCTTCTATGGTTAAAACATACGCAACCATAGTATGAATGTGTCTACCGTACTCCTTAATAGTAAGGTGACTTCTGGAAGTATTATACTGCATGTAAAAAATGGTAAGTGGGGCAGAAGCTTGTAAACTATACTGCCAATGGCAGCAAATTAAACAAATGTTTCTGTATTTGCCATAGCAATTCCAAAATTTTAAGATATTGAAACGCTAACTTGCACCGCAAAATGTACTCCCCATGCAAAATAATTGCCAGTTTGGTATGATTGGTTTGGGTGTAATGGGCCAAAATTTACTACTCAATATCGCCGATCATGGTTTTGCAGTAGCGGGTTTTGATACCAATACCCAAAAAGTAGCCGAGTTACAGCAAAATGCCACCGTCGGCACGCAAATATTTGCTACCGATAATTTACCCCAGTTTATCAACGCTTTACAATCGCCCAAAAAAATAATGCTATTGGTGCCCGCAGGGCCAGCCGTGGATGCTGTTTTACAAAATTTAGCACCCTATTTAAACCAAGGTGATATAGTAATAGATGGTGGCAATAGTTTTTACAAACACACCAATGAACGTGTACAGCGGCTAGCTGCACAAGGCATACATTTTATGGGTATGGGTGTAAGCGGTGGCGAAGAAGGTGCCCGCCGTGGACCCGCCTTAATGCCCGGTGGCGATGAAGTAGCATGGCACCATGTACAACCTATTTTTGAAGCCATAGCCGCCAAAGTAGGTACTGATGCTTGTGTAGCCTATATGGGTAAGGATGCCGCTGGCCATTTTGTAAAAATGGTACACAACGGTATTGAGTATGCTGTAATGCAATTAATAGCCGAAACCTACGCAGTATTGAAACATGGACTACACTATACCAACACACAATTGCAGGATGTTTTTACCCGCTGGAACAGTACAGAACTAGAAAGTTATTTAATAGAAATAACGGCAGATATTTTTGGTAAAAAAGCTGAGGATGAAACCACAGATATTATCGACATTATTTTAGATGTGGCTGGCAGTAAGGGTACTGGAAAATGGACTAGTGTAGAAGCCTTACAGCTAAGTATACCCATACCCACCATTGATGCTGCAGTAACGGCCCGAGCAGTAAGTACGTTTAAGCCTTTGCGAAATAGCTTAGCTACCACCGTACAAAAATGTACTGGCGAATTTACTATTACTGAAAATGATTGTAAAAGTGCCTTATATGCCGCTATTATTGTAGCCTATGTACAAGGGCTACACTTAATACAGCAAGCCTCGGTAGATATGAATATGCAAGTGCCATTAGCCAATGCCGTAAAGGTTTGGCGTGGTGGCTGTATTATTAGGAGCCAACTATTAACTACCTTTTACGATGTATTTGTTCAGCACCCACAAACGGTGCAATTACTAGAAGCTGCCCCTATACAGCAATTACTAAATACGCATATACAAGGTTTACGTGCCGTAGTTTCCCAAGCTACACAAAATGGTATAGCGTGTAGTGCATTAGCCAGTGCCGTTACCTATTTTGATATGTTTAGTACCGCATATTTGCCCATCAATTTAATTCAAGCACAGCGAGATTATTTTGGGGCACATACCTACCAACGAACCGATAAGGATGGCAGTTTTCATACACAATGGCAAGCCTAAATTACTACTAGCATGAGCACACAAATACAAGCCCCACCCAGCATACTTTTTATATTTGGCGGTAGCGGCGATTTGAATTACAGAAAACTTTCACCCGCTTTATATAACTTATTTTTAGATGGGTATTTGCCCGCTAATTTTGCCATTGTAGGTTTAGGTAGAACTAGTTTTACCAACGAAAGTTTTAGAGAGCATATTTACGCTGGCATTCAGGAATTTAGTAGAAGAAAACAAGAGATAGCGGTTTCCTGGCCGCAGTTTGCAGAGCATTTGTTTTTTTTACCATTAGATGCTAAGCAAGCCGATAGCTACCAAGTAATACACAGTTTTGTACAGGAAAAAGAGGCCGAGTGGCAGCTACACCCCAATGTAATTTTATACCTTGCCGTGGCCCCACAGTTAGTGCCAGGCATTGTAACCAATTTGAGCAATATCCAGCTGTGTCACGATAAACATTGTACCCGTATAGTAGTGGAAAAACCTTTCGGGAACGATTTGGCTTCTGCTAAAAAATTGAACGAACTTTTGCTACGTCATTTTGCCGAAGAGCAGATTTATAGAATTGATCATTATTTAGGTAAGGAAACGGTGCAAAACATACTGGCACTGCGTTTTGCGAATGCCTTGTTTGAACCCATTTGGAACAGAAACTATATAGATCATATACAAATAACCAATGCTGAAACCGTAGGCTTAGAAGGGCGTGGTGGCTATTACGATACCAGTGGAGCACTACGAGATATGCTACAAAACCATATTTTACAAATAGTGTGCATTATGGCTATGGAAGCACCTGTAAATTTTAATGCCGATGAAATACGTAATAAAAAAGTAGATGTGTTGCGTGCCTTGCGTCCGTTTACCACAGCACACGTGCGGCAGTGTACTGTACGTGGCCAATATGGCGCCGGAACCTTTAAAAATAAAGAGGTGGCTGCCTACACTACCGAGGAAGGTGTACAAGCCAATAGCACTACCGAAACCTTTGCTGCAGTAGAGTTTCATATAGATAATTGGCGCTGGCAGGGTGTACCATTTTTTGTACGTACAGGTAAACGTTTAGCAGCCAAAACCACGGTAATAACGGTGCAGTTTAAACCTGCCCCACATGTAGCTTTTCCGCAGGAAAGTGCCAATACTTGGCGGCCCAATACACTCACCATTTCTATACAGCCGGAGATGGATATTCGCTTGCAGTTTCAAGCCAAAAAACCTGGACAAGATTTTCAAATAGCACCCGTAGATATGGTGTTTAGTTATAAAGATGCCTATACCGAAGAGCACCAGCCCGAAGCTTACGAAACGCTACTGCTAGATGTAATGGAAGGTAACCCAACGCAGTTTATGCGTGCCGACCAGATAGAAGCAGCTTGGCAGCTAGTAATGCCCATTATAGAGCATTGGCAGCAGAACACTCATGAGCCTGTGCCCACCTATGCACCGGGTAGTTGGGGCCCACAACAGGCCGATGAATTATTGAGTAAACAAGGTAGAAATTGGGTATCTTACCCACCTAAAACCAACTAGCTATGAGTTTTGTACGTATTGGTGAAGATGCCGAAGATGCTGCATTGTTATGTGCCGACTGGATGGCTCATGAAATTCAAAGAGCTTTGTTTACCCAAGACAGATTTTCAATAGTACTAGCTGGTGGTACCACACCCAAAATGCTATACGAACAATTGGCCAGTGGAAATTATAACAAGAAAATAGACTGGACCAAACTGCATATATTTTTTGGTGATGAACGCTATGTTCCTTTCACCGATGAACGCAATAATGCCCGTATGGCTACGGAAGCTATGCTAAGCAAAGTGCCTATACCAGCTGACCAAATACATGTGATGCAAACCGATGTGCCCCCACAGGAGGTAGCCGACAACTATGAACGCAAACTAAAGCAGTATTTTGGCAACAATAAGGAAACCTTTGATTTAGTATTGTTAGGTATGGGCGACGATGCACATACTTTAAGCGTTTTTCCACAGTCGCCCCTGGTACACAATACCACCCAGTGGGTTAGCCATATATGGCTGGAGAGTCAGCAAATGCACCGTATTACCCTACTACCCAAAGCGGTTAATTTGGCTAAACGAGTAGCATTTTTGGTTACGGGTAAAAGCAAACAATTTGCCTTACGCAATGTACGCAACGGTATACCCAACCCTAGTTTATACCCAGCACAATTGATACAGCCTTACAGCAAGCAATTGTATTGGTTTTTGGATAATGCTGTAATGTAAAATGGTGTGTCAATACACTACATTCTAAAGAGCAAGGCAAATATTATCTTCTTTTCGTTCCTTACTAAATCGGGCCGCCAAGTACCATTGGGGTCTACGGGTGTAGTGGTTAAACCATTGGGCGATGTTACACCGCCCCTTCCTGCAAAATAGCCTACACTGGAGTTTCGGTTTACATATTCAAGCCTAAACGTGATGCTTTGGTTGGGCATATAATCTAGGTTTGTACTCCAATCCCATCCTTCAAACTGGTCGCCCGGGTTGGCGGTAAAAGGAAACAAACCAGCTGTTTGTGTAGGGTTAGTAGGGTTGGGCAATGCACTGGCTTGCCCCGTAGGTAGCAGTACCAAGTAGCGGCCAGGATTTTTCATCCAGCCACCGCCCAGTGTCCATGCAAACTTGTTTTTACCAAACCATGTTCTGTTATAAAACATGGCACTTAAAAAATACTGTGCTGGGTTATTGGCACCACCATCTTTAAAACCATTTACACCACCGCCTTTTTCAAAACCCACATCGCCTGTAAAGGAAAATGCCATTCTACTAATACCGCTGCTTTTAGGATTGTTGTAGTACCTATGTAGCACACTGTTATCGGAATGAAAACGAGTACGCTCTGCAATGCCAGCAGCATCGGTACCATAATAGTTATTGGTTAATAATTTCCAATTGCTATTGTTACTCATATAAGTAATGTTGCCACCTACACCGGGCATTTTATTAAACTTGCCATAGCTCTGCCACCCATTAATAATCCATGGTTCAATTTTCAAATTTTTGGTGGGGTGTATTTGTATACGGGTACCTACAAAAAACCACGGTGTATTATCGGATGTAAAAGAGGCTTGATACTCCCAGTTTTCTGGCTGGTAGTAGGAATTTAGCCCTATATAACTCATAAATAATCCAAAATCTACATTAATACCATACCATTTATTGAAATGATACCCAGCGTAGGCTTCGCTTAGGTTTTTATACACATCGGCTAAATTATACTGGCCACGGTACGGACTAAAATCGTTCCTAGGTACTACGGTGCTTCGGGTTCCAAACTGTGTCATCACACGGGCACGGGCATTGCCGTAGGTAAAATCACCGCCAAAATGTAGGGCCGATAATTGTAATTCATTGTGCCTTGCCAATGCGGTGCTACCTACTACAGTATTATCTATCGGGTTATTAAAGGAGTAGTTGTAGTTTAAATCGACAAGTATACTGGGTACAAAAAACTTATTATTCTTAAACACAGTTGAATCGCGGCGGTCGCCACCATTGTGCCAAGTTTGGTCGATCTTTTCAAAAGGTTCTCCCTTTTGTTGTGCATTACCATTCACCGAATAAAGTAGAGCTAGCAAAGCCAATGCTTTTTTACCAAAAGCAGCCGAAGAATTTTTCAACATAAAATATGTGTTATTGGGGGTTGATGAACCATCAACCAAAAGAATGAGTAGTTAATTATGAATGATTATACCATCTAAAAGCCAAGCCTATTACTGCCAAACAGCTGTACATTACCACCAGCCATTGCCATGTGGATATACTCTGTAGCGGATTTCGTTTGTGCATGTGTACTTATTTGCCAGTTGTGGTACAATTGGTGTGCCCTAGCAGCAAAATGCCCGCAAATGCTTGTAAACAAAGGCACCTATATATTTTCACCTATGTTTTAGTGAGCTTGCTGCCCTTTCAAAACGCTAGGGTGTAGTAGTAAAATGCAAGTGCTTAAGCTTCTATTTTATACTCGGCCATTTTACGGTATAGCGTGGTAAGGGCTATATGTAGTAGTTCGGCAGCTTTTGTTTTATTGCCTTGCGTGTGGTGTAATACTTTTTGAATATGCAGCCGTTCGGCTTCAGCTAAATGTAAACTGGTGTTGGTAGTGGCACTAGTAGTAGGCTGACTAATTTGAATATTAGCGGGTAAGGCATCTACCTGTATAGGTTCGGTATTATTGGTAAGTATTACGGCACGTTCTATTACATTTTTCAGCTCCCGTACATTACCCGGCCAAGGGTAACTTACTAGCTTCTGCATACATTCTGCGGAGAAATAAATAGCCTGTTTCTCCATTTTTTGTAGGCAACGGAGTAGCAGTTCATTGGCCAGCGGTTCTATATCTTCCGGCCTATGGCGTAAAGCGGGCAACGATATTTGAAAAACAGAAATCCGGTAAAATAAATCTTCCCTAAAATGGCCTTGTTCTATGGCTGTTTCTAAGTTTTTATGGGTGGCAGCTATTACCCGTACATTTACTTGGGTGGGTTTGCTATCGCCTACTTTTATAAACTCGCCACTTTCTAACGCACGAAGTAGTTTGGCTTGCAAATCGGTACTCATATCGCCCAATTCATCTAAAAAAAGGGTTCCATTGTGGGCTTGTTCAAACACGCCCATATGATCTTTCAAAGCTCCTGTAAAAGCACCTTGTTTATGACCAAACATTTCTGTTTCCAATAATTCCCTTGAAAAAGCGGAGCAATTGATAGCCACAAAAGGTTCCGCTGCACGGCTACTGGCGTAATGAATAGCCCTGGCAAAAACCTCCTTACCGGTACCCGTTTCACCCGTAAGCAATACCGATGTTTGGGTTGCTGCCACTTTTTGGGCCAGCTGTATGGCCTGCTGCATAGGTTTACTTACAGCGGTAATAGAGGTAAAACTTGCCACCGAGGCCTTTGGCGGTACCATAGTGGCCGCGGTAGTACCCGCATGTAAAAATGCATCATGCAATAGTGGCACTATGCGGTGATTATCGTCGCCCTTAGTAAGGTAGTTAAACGCACCATTTTTAATAGCTTGAACACCATCGGCAATATTTCCGTAGGCCGTAAGTAGTATAATTTGTAAATGAGGGTATCGCTGTTTTAATTGGTGGGCCAGCTGCACACCGTTATCGTCGGGCAACTTAACATCGCAGAGAACTACTTGTATTTCCGGCTGCTGTTCAAGTTTTTGCCAGGCCAGTTTGGCGGTACCTGCCTGCACTACGTCGAAACCCTCCATAGCAATAATACGTGCTAGCAAGGTTCGCAGCTTTACCTCATCGTCAATTATTAAAACCAGCTTCAAGATGTGTAGAATTAGTAAAGTAAAGGTAATAGTACCGCCACAGCTTTTGATGTAAAATATTAGTAAAGTGGCTGTAGTAGGCTCACCAATGTACTTTTTAAGAAAATAGCCGGCTGAAATATGGAAAACCACGCCGCTAGAACCACTAACCTTCCAGAATTTTTACTGATGTAGTGTAGATGTAGTAGAATTTATTGAAAATCAATTACTTGTAATTATTGATGTAGTAGTGATGTAGGCTAGAAATAGGCATGGCCACCCGCTCGGAGTACTTTTACACTGTCAAGAACCGTCTACTTCGGTTCCCAATTTTATCATTTAAAACTTGCCAGATGAATGTGAGAAAAATTTTACTCCTTCTCGTAGCCGCTTGGGCTACACAAGCCATTGCTCAGCCAATGGCACCTGCTCCTGTGCCTCCCGCTAGGCCAGCAGCTAACGTAATTTCCATTTACAGCGGTGCGTACACTAACGTAGCTAACACCAACTTTAACCCAAATTGGGGTCAGTCGGGCTTTGGTACAGCCACTACGCTTACCCTTGCTGGCGATGAAATGCGGGATTACCCCAACTGGAACTACCAAGGGGTAGCTTTCGGTAGTTTTCAAAACGTTAGTTCATTGGATACGGTGAGTTTCGACTTTTGGTCGCCCACTACCACGTCCATTGAAATAACGTTAGTAACAGAAGGTTTTGGTGAAAGAGCCATTACCCGGCCATTAACCCTAAACACTTGGAACACAGTACGTATTCCTCTATCGGCTTATGCAGCTTTAGGTATTCCCTTAACTGCTATTAAGGAGTTTAAGTTTGTTACCGTTAACCCTGCTTCTAACGGCCGTGTGTTTATAGATAATATGTACTTTTTCACGAATGCCACCCTACCTACTCTTTCTAACTTTAGCGTAGCTCCGCGTATGTTAGGCGATGCTCCTTTTACCCTAACACCACCTACGAGCAATAGTAGTGGTGCATTTACCTACACTAGTAGCAATACCAATGTAGCCACCATTAGTGGTAACACAGTTACTATTTTAGCAGGTGGTAGTTCTACCATTACAGCTATACAAGCTGCTTCAGGTAGTTTTGCATCGGCTAGTATTACCGCTGTACTTACAGTAAACGTACCACCGCTTAGTACCAATGCACCCAACCCTACTAAGCCAGCGTTAAACGTAATATCCTTGTTTAGCAATAGCTACACCAATAGGCCTGTAAGCGACTGGAGAACCAGCTGGAGCGGTGCTGGTCCATTAGTAGATACGGCCATTAGCGGTAACGACATTAAAAAATATACAGCGGTAGATTTTGTGGGTATTGAATTTCCGCCCATTGATGCTACACTAGCCGATACTTTCCACATAAGCATGTGGACACCAAGTGCACAAACTTTTGGTGTAAAGCTTGTAAACCAAGGTGGCGGCCCTACTAACGAAAATATAGCCTGGTTTACCTCACGCCCAGAAGATGCTAGCTTGAGCAGTAAGTATGGTCCACGCCCTAACCAAGGCCAGTGGAATAATTACAGCATACCACTTTCGCATTTTGCAACCAACCATGGCGGATTAATTTTGACCACCAGAAACGCCATTTTCCAAATGTTATTTGTAGGTACTGCACCTTTCTCTGATAATGTTTATTATGTAGATAACATTTATTTCTCTTCTAGCTCATTTGCCTTACCAGCCAGCTTTGCCAGTTTTGAAGTAAGTAAAGCCAATGGTGCTGCACAGCTACACTGGAATATAGCTACCGAGCAAGGTGTACAGCAGTATATAGTAGAAAAAAGTACCACTGGTGCTAGTTTCAAAGCTATTGGTAGTGTAAACGCCCGGGGTGCTACTAACTATAGTTTTACCGATAACAATATGAGCGAAGGAATATCGTACTATCGCATTAAAGCTGTAGGTAACGATGGTAGCTTTAAGTATTCAGCTATACGCATGTTAAATGTAAATGCTGGAAATGTAGAGTTTGCCATTTTCCCGAACCCAGCCAAAAATGAGTTAATTGTGAAAAATTTAGTAGGTACTAATAGTATTTCGCTTATCAATGCTGCAGGTAATGTAGTATTGAACCGTGCTAATGTTACTAGTGCTGTTACTAGCATACAATTAAACGCTTTACCAAACGGTGTTTACACAGTAATGGTAACCAATGGTACTGAAAGTAAATCGACAAGATTGTTGATTGACAAGTAATTCCAACGGAGGGTCTTATAACAAGTTTACTGCCTTAACAGCAATGTTAGGGCAGTTTTTTTGTGGGGTAACTAAGAGTAATTGAAGAAACCACTGACTGTTGTTACCTCCACACATCTACAGCCGTTTTATACCATACCTATGTAGGAATGGACTATGGTAATACGCATAAGATGACGTGACTATTTTGCCAGAAAACTAAACCCAAACAATAAATGTATTTATACCAATGTAGGTATGCCCGCAAATGCCTGCTGCATGGCTAGTTTGGGTGTACGCTCTGCTGTAAAAACACCCCAATGTTTTTCGGGTTCCTGTGGGTGCTCGCTACCCTTCCAATTTTCATCAAAGGCTTCAAAGTAAAAACACAATATTTGGTGCTCGGCTGTCCATTGCGCCAGCTCATCAAAATAAATTTTTTGAAGGTGTTCATTTACATGGTGTGGTGGTATACCTCTACCGTTCGATTGGGTGGCCCAGCCCGCCTCGGTAATTACCACAGCTTTGTTAGGGTAAGCGTCTGCCACCGCCCGATAGTTAGCCTCGGTATATGCAATGGCCTCATGGATATTTTTGTACTCCCACACAGGGTAGGTATGTATAGAAATAAAATCTACCACTTCTGCTAAAGGCCGTAGATGGTGTAACCAAGGCACATAATTTTCGCAAAAACTAACGGGCTGCGTAGTTTGCTGTTTTACTTTTTTAACCATTTCCACCACCGTTTCCACGGGTACCAAATGATCGGTCCAATCTACACAAGCCTCATTACCCACCGATAACGTAAAAACCTCCTGCTTATATGCATTGGCCCACGCTATTAAGCGGTCAATTTTTTCTTGGTTCAATATTTTATTAGCTTCCAATACTTCTGGGCTATAAGTGCCACCACCCCAAGGGCAGTTAGAATTATTCTGCTCTGCAGTAATATAAGCCCCTAACATTACTTTAAAGGGTAACTGTTCCTTTCTAATTACATCTAGTACCGTTTGGGCATGCTCATCTACATCATACAAGCGTATATACTTCCAGTATGGCTGTAGCATCAATAAATCTTCTTTTATTTCTTGGTAACTAGGCACTATACCACCAGGCTGCTGACCGTTTCTAAAACCAGAATAACAAATAGCAGGATGAAACGGTACTGAAAACTGTTCAAAAAAATTCATGCCTAAAATTTTAGTTGTTCGTTTTTATCCCAAATACCCCAGTAAGCACCTACGGTTCCTTCTGCACCTACTTTCCAACTTTCATCGAACGATGAAAAATAAAACGTGGGAATATTATCGTTGGCCGACCATAGTTGTGTATTAATAAAATAATCTCTGGCACTTTTTTCGGATGGTACGGCACCGCGTAAATTTTCACCTTGGCTTGGCCAGCCCGTTTCTGTAATAATTACCTCCTTGCCATTGGCAGCCGCCTTGGCTTGATAATACATTTGCTGCATATAAGCCAGCGAATGCTCCATGGGGCAACCCTCCCAAAACGGATAACAGTTACACAAAATAACATCGCATATCTCCGTAATTTTAGGCCTTTGTGTAAATTCATAATACGCATCTACATAGCCTACAGGTATATTTGGTATAGCAGTTTTTACATAAGCTATATGGTGTAGTAATTCTTCCTCGGTTAAATCTTCCCGGTACATTACTTCGTTGCCCACGGCAGCAATATCTACCAAACCTTTGTTGGCTAGTTCTATCAAGCCTGCTATCTCCTTTTTATTGATGTCAGCATCATCGCCTAACCAAGCACCCACCATAGTTTTTAGTCCATACTCCTTAGCTACTTTAGGTATTAATTCATTACCATCCGTACAGGAAAAACTACGTATCCATTTTGTGTAAGGCTGTAGTATTTCCAAACGCCTCCGCACTTGTGCTTCGGTAACTATATCGCCAGGTTTTTGTCCTTCTTCATATAAGCTAAAACAAAAGCCATGTACGCCATTCTGTAAAATTTCGGCAAAAATATTTTGCAGATTTTGCTCTGTTTCACCCTGTACAAAGCTATCCTGCACATCGGGCTTAAGCGATAATACTTGTTCACTTCTATACGACATATACTAGTATCTTTTTTTATTTCAATTGTCCATTTTTATCCCAAATACCCCAAGCACCGCCCACGGTGCCTTCTTCCTTTATTTTCCAACTTTCATCGAACGATGAAAAATAAAACACCTCGGTATTATTGGCTTTTGCCCATTGCTGCACACTAGTAAAATACTGCTTAGCATTGGGTACAGAAGGCGTAGCTAATTCCACAGCGGCACCCTGACTAGGCCAACCCGTTTCTGTAATAATTATTTTTTTACCCGCTGCTACTTGGCTGGTTAAGTGCAACATGGTTTGCAAATAAGCCATCGACTGCTCATGGGCTGCACCCTCCCAAAACGGATAGCAATTTATTAAAACGGTATCGCAAGCTTGTACTAGGTTAGGGCGGTTTAGATATTGGTAATAAGCATCCACATAGCCCACGGGAATACCCGCTGGTATTTGCTGTTTCACAGTTTGTATATACGCTATCACCTCTTCCTCCGTAAGTTCGTTGCGGTGCAAAACCTCGTTGCCCACGGCCACCATATCTACCAAACCTTTATTGGCCAATGCAATTAAACTTTCTAGTTCCTGTTTATTACGTTCCTTATCGCTACTAATCCATGCACCGGCCAATACTTTTAGCTGATGCTGTTTTGCTATGGCGGGAATCAATTCATTGCCTTGGGTACAGGAAAATACTCGAATCCATTGGGTATAAGGAGCCACAATTTGTAATCGTTGTGAAATTTGGCTTTCTGTAAGTACATCGCCAACGGTTTGCCCTTCTGTGTAGGCACTAAAACACAGTCCGTGTACACCCTGTTTCAACGCTTGTGCAAACTGAGAACTAATTTCTGCAGTGGTTTTTGGCTGGGCAT
>RDXK01000071.1 GCA_004292605.1 Bacteroidota bacterium | reverse complement strand
ACGTAGTAGTAGCTTACGAGGAAACAGAAGTAAAACGTACCTTATAACCATAAAATTGTCCGTTAGTAAAAGCCCCGTTGAAAAATGGGGCTTTTTTATGGATATTGGTATCCATAATACACCACAAAACTGCTTTTATGAATATCAAACTTCGCTCTTGGCAGATAGCCGATGTAGATAGTTTAGCCTACTACGCTAACAATGCCGAAATAGCCAAAAACCTTACTAACCAGTTTCCACACCCGTATACCCGTGCCAATGCAGAGGCATTTATTGGTTTTGCTACTAGCCATACACCCACCCGTATTTTTGCCATTGATTTAGATGGTGAAGCCATTGGCGGTATTGGTATACACCCACAGGCCGATGTTTTTGAAAAAAATGCCGAGCTTGGTTACTGGCTGGCACAGCCGTTTTGGGGCCGAGGAATCATTACCCAAGCTGTGGAGTTAATAGTACCCATAGCTTTTGAAACATTGCCCATACAGCGATTATTTGCTAGGCCTTTTGGCACTAATAAAGCCTCTCAAAAAATATTGGAAAAAAACAATTTTGTATTAGAAGCGGTGTTTGAAAAAACCATTTATAAAAATGGCGAGTATTTAGATGAATGGGTATATGCCCGCCGCCGCCCCACTACTTAACGAAATTTTTCCTCTACACCCAAACCAAAAAAAGCATAATCAAACACTACTGGGTCGGTAGGCGACAGTTGCTTTAAATACTGTGTAAGGTGCACGGCCGCTTGCCAGCTAGGTGGCTTTTTTGAAAGCAACCCTAACCGAGTGGCTACACCCACCACATGCACATCTAAAGGCATTACTAGCTGGTGTGGCTGTATGTTTTTCCAAAGGCCAAAATCTACTCCATTACAGTCGCTACGCACCATCCAGCGTAAGTACATATTAAGGCGTTTGCAGGCACTTTTTTTTACGGGTGCTGCTATATGTTTACGGGTACGCTGTGGGGTGGCTTCAGGTAAAGCAAAATCAAATAGGTTTTTATAAAAAGTATTAAGGGCAAGCTCGGTAGTTTGCTCAGCGGTATAAGTGTTTGGGGCAAAAGCTGTTTCTAAACTTGGCTGCTGCAAACTGCTGTAATGGTGGTGCAAAAACTCTATTAGGTACAATACATCGGTGCTATTACAAGTGCGGTATACAAAGCTTTGTAGTTTGGTTTTTGCGGTTTCCGTAGCATGTGGCCACTGCATTATAAACTGATAAGGTTGGTTTTGCATAATGGCTAGCAAAGTGCTGGCTGCTTGTATAATAGCTTTTCTATTGCCCCAGGCAAATAGGGCAGCAAATAGCCCGGCTATTTCTATATCGGCCTTAGCCGTAAAGGCATGCGGTATGCATATAGGATCGTTGTGTATAAAGGCTTTGGTATTATACTGCTTTACTTTTTGCCATAAAAAATCGTGCAAATTAGGTGGCGGCATCATCATGGTCTACGCCTTAAATTTTACCGCTTGTGTGGCTCCTTTTTTGGCCTTATAAAAGGCCTTATCGGCTATGTACACCACTCGTTCTATTTCGGCATAAGCTGCTCCGTTTTTATCTCTCCACAGTAATGGTAGCGTAATTTCCGTACTGCCGTTTTCAGCTACTTGCTGTTTGATGTCTTCTATTTGCCCTGGTGTAAATTTGAATAGGCAGTAAAGCGAAGTATTGCCCGGTTTTCTAAAACGTATGCTGGCTTTTTTATCCCACACCACATATTTTTTACCCAATATAGTATGCAGCATCACCATATAAAACGGATCGGCCGCCGCAAACATACTTCCACCAAAAATGGTTCCTACTAAATTGTAGGTCCATAAGTTTTTACGCAACCGTACATGCAGCTCCATATGGTTGCTACTCCAAAATAATATTTTACCGCCTGTGCCAAAAAACATGGGGTACCAGTTCATAAACCAGCGGTATTTTTTGCTGGTAAAATTTTCCTTTGCGGTGGTGTGTAAAAAACTGGGTAACATGGCTAGGCTTCTATAGCTTCAATAACACGAGCGTCGATAGGCGACATGTTTTGCGAGAAAAAATGGGTTAACACACCTTCTTCATTAATCAAGTATTTACAAAAATTAGGATTTAAGGCCGTG
>RDXK01000070.1 GCA_004292605.1 Bacteroidota bacterium | reverse complement strand
CTTTGATGATTGGTAAAGTAAAAAATAGGGTATTGGTCAAACTCTGGAATCATGGGTACACCTCGGTTACGACGTGCAGCGGCTACGTGCTGCCTAAAAGCATAACCATCTCTACAGCTGGTAGGGAAGGGCACAGGGCTGAGCAACTGTACAGTACTAAGTGCTTTACCGGCAGTGAGTGTATTGCCATCTAACAACGATTTTTCGGCGGCTTGTGCCTGCGGAAAATGATCGTCCCAATACTGCAGAAACATACCCATAGTACTAGGTAAATCTGGGTTTAATTTATCGGTATCGAATAGCTGATTATTTACCAGCAAGGCCAACTGTTCATTGCCTTCTTTCAAGTAAGTAACTAGTTTCATAATTAATTTATTTAATGCATGTGGTAGTACTAAATGGGTACTAGTATTTTGTTATGGTAATTGGTATTTTATTCTAAACTGTTCACATACTTCTTTAGCTACTTGCGGTAGGGGTGTATACGTGAATTGTGGTAGTGCTTGTAGTAGTTTTTCGTTATTAAAAGTTACTACAGCCTGTGCTGTATGGGCTGTTTCCTTGGTTAGCAATGGTTTTGCGCCCGTAAAAAAACTTTTCATCGCTTCCCATCTCCATACTATAGCGGCTAAAAAAGGAGTTACTTTTTTATGGGGTGGTTTCTTACCAAAGCCTTCTGCTATGGCATTGAACACCTGCTGATAGGTATGATTGCCTCCGCTTACTATAAATTTTTCATTGTTAAGGTGGCTGTTCATTAATTGTAGCATGGCCTGTACTACATCGTTCACATACACAAAACCGCTGCTGCCCGTAGTATACCAAGGAAATTCGTTGTACACATTTTTAAAAATGGCGGCACTACCGGTATCCCAATTGGCACAGCCTAAAATTATTACGGGGTTAATTACTACGGCGGATAAGCCTTCCGCCGCACCACGCCATACTTCTAGCTCCGCTAAATATTTTGTTTTACCATAAAAGCTATTGCTAGTTTCTTCACTCCACTGCATGCCTTCGTGTATGGCTTCTCCCACACGTATTCTGCCCAAAGCTGCTACAGAACTTACAAATAGCAGCTTGCTTACTTGGTGGTGTAGGCAGCCATTTACCACATGCTGCGTGCCTATTACGTTTACATTATACAAGGCATCTTTATCGGCCTTACTAAAACTTACTACGGCTGCACAGTGGTATACTTGGGTGGCGCCTTCCAAAGCTTCTAATACTTCTAGTGCATGGGTAATATCTACCTTTTTCCAAGTAATATGAGCAGCAGTATGGGTAGGTGGGGTATGATTATACCAAGCACATATAGGGGTTTTTTCTAAAGAAAGTTTTTGTAGTAAATGACTACCCACTAAGCCCGATGCACCTGTAACTACAATCATTTTGTTTCGTATTTATAAAAGCCTTCGCCTGTTTTTTTTCCTAATTTGTTTTCAGCTATTTTCTCTGCTTGTAGCGGGCTGGGTGTTAATCGGTTGGGCATCCCTAAATCTGTCCAAACTTGCTTACTTACCGCATAATTGATATCTAATCCTATTAAATCCATCAAACTAAAAGCACCCATTTTAAATCCATGAGCCGTAAGGCATTGATCAATGTTCGTGTAAGAAAAAGTTGGATGCTGTAATTTTAAACGCATCGCTTCCAAGTAGTAATGGCGTGCTACCCGATTTACTATAAACCCGGGAGCATCTGAACATACTACAGGTGTTTTTTGAAGCTCAATACAAAACTCTTGTAGTTGGGAAACAATCTGGTTATCCATCGCATTATGACGAACGATTTCCACCAATTGCATCAATGTGGCAGGATTAAAAAAGTGTAAGCCAGCAAAGCGTTGTGGGTGTTGTAGGGTATTAGCTAACTGTGTGATAGAAAGCGAGCTAGTATTGCTACAAATAACAGTTTCGGTGGTGTTTACTTGCTCCAAATTTTGAAATAACAAATGCTTGATTGCAGCATTTTCTACGATGGCTTCTATCACAATATCGCCTACACAAAGTTGGCTAGCGGTGGTATAAACCAAGCGGGCAAAAATATCATCCCGCTGCTCGGGGGTAAGTTTCTGGCGCTGTACTAATTTTTCTACATTTTGTACA
>RDXK01000136.1 GCA_004292605.1 Bacteroidota bacterium | reverse complement strand
GTTTTCCAAACCAAAAAACCAATGGGAAAATTTCCTTTTAGTCCATCAAAAGCTTTGCTATGTACCACAAAACCACCCAAATATTTTCCACTCCACACCTCTCTAAATTTTTCAAAATTGGGTGCATTTATATATTTCATTTTACTAAACATGGCGACAGTAGCGGTAGGTATTTCTTCCGCAACTCTTGCGACGAATTGAGTGAAAAGTTCGTTACTTGCCTTGCCATATTTTTTCATCAATTTTACTGCAAACTTTGTTTTTGCAACTTCGCCTTTAGATTCCTCGCCTAGAGTACTTCCGGCCTCCGCATACGGTGGGTTAATTAATATCAAAATCTTCTTTCCGTCTTTTATTGCATCACGTAAAACTTGTGGTACTTTGTTGGTAAGGGTATAGTCTATTTGTCCATCATCGGTAATATCATCATTCAAATAATCGTATTGAAACCTTGTAGCAGCTACACAAGTTTTGGTGGCTTTCATTACGTCTATATCGGCAGCATCTAATGTGCTCATAAATATATTGCGTGGGTTGCTATGCTTTACCTCTAGGTTGCCCACACCGCAGCACATATCCCAAACTATATATTCTTTCTGCCAATTTTTACCTAAGGTTTCTTCTAACTTTTCATAGGCTTTATCTACTACGTGTAGGGGTGTGTAGTAAGCGCCTTTAAAGCTACGTTCATCTATTGGTATTAAACTATCTCTACGTTCCAGTAAATAGTTTCTGTATTCCTTTTTAGGCGGCCTGTGGTAAATGGCCCAAAACTGTCTGTAACCCTCTTTGCTGCCAAGCTCATAAATTTTTCCGTTGAGTGCAAATACGGGGGCATTGTTTTTATGCAATAGTTCCGCCGGTAGGTTTTCGTGTGTACTAACGGTACCATCGCTCATAATATCAGCAAAAAATAGTAGAGCATAATCTTCCATCGCCACACCTTTTATTTCCTGCCCTATCATTTTTATCCATTTATCAAATACCTGTTTAAGGTTGTTAGGCGTTATTTGGCTGCGTATAATATCGCCTGTTTTTATGGCGTTTTTTATGGCATCAATAAATTCATCTTCATGGGTTTCTATTTTGTAACTAACTAGGTAAGTGCCTATGTAGGCACTCACTACATCTAAAGCATCTTGCGTATATCCGCTAGCACTTTTACCCCATTTAATAGGGTTTTTTTTATTGTTCAAAAGGGGTAAAGCATGCTCCGTTTTCATAATGGCAGCCTTACGTGTGTCTATTACACATAAAAAGGGCGGTACCGCCTCGCCTTTATCAATAGCTTGCTGTACGTAATGTAGCAGTTGGGTAAACATTTGGTAGGTACTATGCTTAAAGCCATCTTTTGCTTCAAACCATATTTCCTTGGTTTGAATATCAATCAAGTTTTTACTGTATCCTTTTAATCCTAGGGCTTTTATATAGGCGTCCTTCACGTCTTCTTCAGTACGTGTTTGCTGCAACTGCTGGAAAAGTGTCATGCTATAAAATTGCAATTTTAGACGTTAGAAAAAAAATAATTTAACCTTTTGCGTAGCACTGTTTACAATGGTTTTGCAGCTAATGCTGCATTGATATTTCTGCTTACTTAAGGCAAGCAATGGTGTTTCAGTTTATTATGGGGTACTAGGTAGCATTGGTGTTCAAAACCCTGAGTAAGGTTTGTTTTCACCAATACTTTTATGTACGTGTTAATTCGGTTCTATTGCGCTGGTATTGCGTTTCAACTGTGCTGATAAATATTTGGTATATAGTTACCAATACAGGCCTTGGTGATAGGTATATATGTTTTTGAGGTGATGGTTTGCGACTGCAGCCAAATTTTGATAGGCATACTATTGGCCTTATGGATGCTTTCTATTTGTTGGGTAGCTTAAATTGGTGTAGCAGCAGTTTCTAATAAAAAAGCCGCTTCACAATAATGAAGCGGCTTTATAAGTAAAATGATATGACTATCTAGATAGTATACCCTCCGTCAGCTATCAATTTAGCAGCTATACGGCGGCGAGCATCTTTAGTGTTAAATGGTTCTACCTTGGTAAAACGTTTTAAGCCTATGTGCATCATACGTAGTTCATCGCCATCGGCAAAGCTATTTAGGGCATCTTTACCGGCTTTGTTAATAGCATCGGCAGCATCGTACAAGTAAGTTCTTGTAATATCTATTTGAATACCAGCAGCTGCTTCGCCTACTTTATCGGCTAGTTTGATGGTTCTTAGCAAGGCACTTTCAGCGTGGTAAATAGCAATGGCCATATCGGCTATGTTCATTAGTATTTCCTGCTCTTTATCTAGCTGCATCATTAGTTTTTGTACAGCGGCACCGGCCACCATTAACAATGCTTTTTTGAAGTTTTTAATGGCTTTTACTTCTTTAGCAAAAGCACCCTCTTCCTCCGAGCCAAAATCTGGAATACTCATCAATTCTTTTGACACCGCCATAGCAGGGCCCATCAAATCTAATTTACCTTTCATGGCACGCTTTAACACCATATCTACCGTTAATAAACGGTTGATTTCATTGGTACCTTCGTATATACGGTTAATACGGCTATCGCGGTAGGCTTTGCTTATTAAATACTCATCGCTAAAACCGTTTCCGCCATGTATTTGTACACCTTCATCTACCACAAAATCTAACACTTCGCTACCAAACACTTTTAACATAGCACACTCTATAGCGTACTCTTCCGCTGCACCTAATAATGCGTTAGAGAAGGGTACACCTTTTTCCATTAGTTCATGCTCTTTGGTATCTACCGCCTTGGCAGCACGGTAAAGGGCACTTTCGCACACCCAAATACGTATAGCCATTTCAGCTAATTTGTGGCGTATAGCACCAAACTTGCTCAGGGGTAGTTTAAATTGTTCGCGGGTATTAGCATACTGTACAGCTAAATTGGTAGCATACTTACTGGCACCTAGGGCAGCAGCATCTAATTTTAACCTACCGATGTTTAGGATGTTAAAGGCTATCAGGTGACCTTTACCAATTTCGCCCAACACATTTTCTACAGGTATTTTGGCATCTTGAAAATACAATTGTACGGTACTAGAACCTTTTATACCCATCTTATGTTCTTCTGGTCCTTGGCTAAAACCTTCCGTACCACGTTCTACTATAAACCCGGTGAATTTTTCACCATCTACTTTTGCAAAAACGGTATAAACATCGGCAAAACCACCGTTGGTTATCCAGCATTTTTGGCCATTTAAAATATAGTGTTTACCATCCTCGCTTAGCTTGGCGGTGGTTTTGGCACTCAAGGCATCGCTACCACTGTTGGGCTCGGTTAAACCGTAAGCACCCTTCCATTCGCCGCTAGCAAGTTTGGGAATGTATTTTTTCTTTTGCTCCTCTGTACCAAAGTATAAAATGGGCAAGGTACCAATACCGGTATGGGCTGCAATAGCTACACTAAAACTGTAGCCGCCACCTAAACCTTCGTTTACAATGGTGCTGGTAATAAAATCCTTACCTAGGCCACCTAGTTCCTCCGGAAAACTAGTGCTAAGCAAACCTTGTTCACCTGCTTTTTCCATTAAGGAAGGCATTAAGCCTGGTTCCATTTTATCGATTCTATCGATAATAGGGTGAATTTCTGATTGAAGAAATTGGTGACACATATCCATCACCATGCGTTGCTCCTCATTAAAATCTTCGGGAGTAAATGTTTCGAAAGCATTGCTTTCCTTAATGAGCCACTCTCCACCTTGTAATGTTGTGGCTTGTGTTGTTGTTGTACTCATACTTTATCCCCTCGGTTTATTTTATGAGGGCCTCGTTTTATGGTTAATTAAAAATTTGTTCTGTTACGGCTTGTTCTCTTGTGAGGTTATCGTATACTTTTTGGAATACTTTTTTTACTACTTCTATCTCGTCTTTACTTACGTCTATTAACGCTTCTGCCATGGTTTTGTTAGCCAGGTCGATGGTTGTATCCTGCAATTTCCTAGCCGAATCGGTCAAGCAAATTCTATTAATTCGGCGGTCGCCCTCGCTAGCTTTTCGCTCTACCAATCCTAGTTTTTCTAGGTTATCTACTAGGCGTGTAATACTGGGTTTATCGCGGTGGGTTCTATTGCAAAGTTCTTGCTGACTCAGAGAATCTTCTTTCCATAAGTGGTATAGCACACTCCATTGTTCTACGGTAATTTCTAATCCCGCTTCACGGAAATGGCGTTGTAGTCGGCGCTGCACAGCTGTAGCTGCCACGCTGTTTATAACGCTATATAGCTCGCCTCGTTTAAAATAGTTGTTTGGCATATAGTTGTTTATGCAACTATTCAAATGTACTAGTATAAAATCATTTGCAAAAAATATTTTTCGTTAAAATTTTCTATAAGTGAGTTGCTAGATGCTTTGGTTATGATGAGCTTTGGTAGCTTTAGAAACGGTATGAATTGCAAGGTTTCTGTAAAACAAGCCCATGAAGAAAATACTAGTTTTTACATTGCTGCTAGGTGGTTTGGCTGTGAGCGGCCGCACCCAAGTATTGGCAGATACCGCTACAAAAAAGTCCACTTATAAAAAGCAAACTGGCTGGGGTTTTATGGTAGCACCCGCCGGTATTTACACTTCAGTAAACTATTTTCCTACGCTTATGGTGGGGGGCATTGGGTGCGGTAAGTTGGCGTAGCAGGCTAACTATCGGTTTGTTTCACTATTCGGTAGCACAACCATTACCCGAAGATTCTCCGGCTAGTAATAGGTGGTTACACACCTTTCATAATACAGGTATTTTTTTGGAATACGCAAAGGCGGCACGCCACGGTATGTATGTTAGTTATGCTGCTACACTAGGCAGAGCGGGTGGTATAGTACGAAATAGAAATTTGGACGATGGAAGGCTTAGTACTATTACCACATTTACCCCTCAAGTGTTATTAAATGTAAGGTTGCAGCGAAACATTAAATTGTATGCTGGTGGTGGTATAAGATTTGCATCCGATGTAAAAAGCATGAATGAGTACGGAGGCGATTTTATGGGTTTAGAAGCGCTAGCGGGCCTAAGGATAGGGGTGTTCAAGTAAAAAGCTCATGGTAACTACCATTGCAAAAGATAGTTCGACAATGACATTAGGTATTTTTTGTAGAGGAAATCGTATATCGCAAATGTTTACTGTACTTGTAATAAGGAAGCCTTGTATTGTAGGAGTTTAAAAAATATTGCAGTTACACAAAACTCTAAACGTATGAAAACATGGCTACTTTTTGTTGTGTTTGCTTTTATGTTAAACTTTAGTAGCTATACTCAGGTACAAAGTGATACACTAAGAACTTTTCGCAAATACAAGCCACGGAGTGGTTGGGGTTTTACGGTAGCCCCCACGGGTATATACACCCGTATTAGCAATCAACCATCTGTACTAGTAGGGTTACACGCAGGTGTAAACTGGCGTGGTAGGTTAGCGGCAGGGGTATTTTACTACACGCTGCCCGGTACGTTACACGACGAGACATTTGGCAATTTTTATTATCTACAAAAATTTAGGCACCGTGGTTTATACGTAGAATATACCAATAAAGGCGTAGGCTTTTTAACCATGAGTACTAACTTAGCAGTGGGCCAAGGCACTGCTAAGTTAGTTAAGTCAGCGGAAGAAAAATGGCAAAAATTTACCACCATAACCACCCATGTAGGCTTTAACATCCGAATTGACAGAAATGTATTTGCTTATACCGGTGTTGGACTAAGATTGGCGACCCAATTTCAGGCCGAAGCCGTTTCCAATGAGGACGTATCCGTTGCAGATATATTCCTTGGCCTAAAAATGGGTCTATTTAAGTAAAATGATTGCATAGTATATTTACCATAGCAAACAATGAAATATGAACAATGAAGATGTTCGCTGGCGCCAACGGCTACACAATTTTAATAAGGCAATGGTGCATTTGCAGCATGCTCTTGACATACCTGCACCCGATATGGTACAAAAAGCAGGTATTATTCAACTGTTTGAAATGAATGCGGAGCTAGCTTGGAAATTGATAAAAGACTTTCTAGAAGCGGAAGGATTTAATGACGTGAAAACACCACGTTCAGCCATAAAAACGGCATTCGAGGTACAAATTATTACCGATGGATATATTTGGTTAGAACTACTAGATAGTCGAAACTTAACCTCACACACTTACGATGAAGCAAAAGCTACCGAGATGGAGCTATTGATAGCCAATACGTATTTTCCATTATTACAAAATTTGCTCGACAGCTTTAACAGCCGATAACATGGAACAAAATAGTGGTCTTACACAAACTGAGTTAGCCATCATTTCCGAGGTGTTAAAAAGGTATCCGCAAATTCAGCATGCTTACTTATTTGGTAGTAGGGCTAAAGGCAACTATCACACGGGTAGCGATGTGGATATTGCCGTGGCGGGAGCAAGTATACCAAGTAATGTTATAAGAACCATTCATTATTGGCTGAATGAAGAAACGCCTATGCCATATAAGTTTGATGTAGTAAACATAGCCACCATTAGCGAAGTAGCTTTACAAGAACACATTCAGCGTGTAGGTAAGCTTTTTTATAGCAAATAGAGTTTGGTAAAGCAAGGCAACCCTTCACCACTGCCAAATTTTTTCCAACCTAACATCACTTGCTATATTTTTCGTATTTCTGTGCTTTATACATGCAAACACATTACTATACCACTATACACGGAACCTTGGCTTACTACACGTGGGGTAGTGGTAAAAAGCCCTTGGTATGTTTACACGGGTATGGTGAATTAGCCGAAAATTTTCGTTTTCTAGAGCCACATCTTGCTGGTGAATTTTCGGTTCTTTGTATCGATTTTCCTCACCATGGCAATAGCCAATGGGTACGCACCACCGCAGCTTTATTGCCGCAGGAATTGATACAACTAATACAGCAAGTGTTTGGAGAACAAAAGTTTACGTTATTGGCCTACAGTATGGGTGGTAGGGTGGCTTTACAGTTACTACAGGTATTACCAAAACAGCTAGAAAAAGTAGTGTTGCTAGCGCCGGATGGATTTCACAAAAATTTTTGGCAGCGGTTTGCTACCCAAACTTCCTTAGGACAGAAAGTTTTTAAAGGCATTGTGAAAAATCCACGACCTGTTTACTATGTTTTAAAAAGATTAGTTCGGTTTCAATTGTTCAATAAAAGTGTTTACAAATTTGCCGATAGCTATTTACACATTCCTGAAGTAAGGCAGGAGCTGTACAAACGCTGGATGGTGATGCGGAAGTTTCAACCGCAATTAAATACTATTCAAAAAAATATTCAACAGTACCCAATTCCTATTACATTGGTGTTTGGCAAGTATGATAGAATAATAATACCAAAGCACGGTTACACCTTTGTGCAACAATGTGGTAGTAAGCATATACAGCTAATAGAGTGGAGCGATGGCCATCAATTACTAAAACCTAAGCATGCACCCGCTATTGCTAAACTGCTGACAGTGAACGTACCAAAGGGTAAAAACAGTATTTTTGGAAAAAGAAAGAAATGATAGTAGAACGAACTAAAAAGGAAGTAATTATCAGGCTTTCGTCAACCATTGATACCGAAGATTTACAAGATTTTCTGAATTACGCCCGGTATAAAGAATTAACATCGAAGGTTAAAGTGGATCAGGCTGAGGTAGATAAACTATCCGCCGAAATCAACGCTGACTGGTGGAAGAATAATAAGGCCAAACTGCTAAAATGAAAATCATTGTTGACACCAATATTGTTTTCAGTGCTATCCTAAACACCCATAGTGTCATCGGTAAACTATTATTTACGTCAAAACCTAATTTTCAATTTTTTAGTTGTCAATATCTAAAAGTTGAACTGGAACGGCATAGGAACAAATTATTGAAAATAACCAGACTAACTGCTGCAGAACTTAAGGAGCTGGAAGAATTGATAACACAACAAATAACATTTATTGACGAACGATTAATTCCGCCGGATATTCTATTAAAAGCAGCAACACAATTACAATCAATTGACCCAGACGATACTGTTTTTCTTGCCTTAACAAAACATTTAAAGGAAAATTATGGACGAGTGATCTTCAACTTTACAATGGCTTGAAAGCCAAACGATTTAAAGATATATTGCTCACTGCTGAGCTTTCGCAACTACTAAAAAGTTTGCAATAGTAGTTTTTGAACTGTACACTCAGCCGTCAAAATTCATAAGTCTGCAGTACAGTTTTTTCTGCATGTCATCGCCAACCGGCCGCCCATTAATGGCATTTAAAATAATCAAAAGGTTCTTGGCAGCTATCGCATTTAAATAAGGCTTTACAGCTGGTGCTACCAAACGCAGAAATAAGTGTGGTGTGGGTACTATTGCATTGCGGACAAGGTACTACCGCATCTTCCAAATAGGTTTCATTTATGGCTTTGCCCTGCGGTGGTGCTATACCGTAAGCTTGCAATTGTTTTTTGCCATTTTCTGTCATCCAATCCGTAGTCCATACTGGCGACAGCTGCTGTTTTACCAGTAGTTTGGGCCAGTTATTTTCCGTCATGGCAAGGTTTATATGCAAACGTATCATATCCATAGCGGGGCAGCCCGAGTAGGTTGGGGTAATAATAATTTCCCCGGCAAAACCTTGCTCATTGGCTTGAGGGTACAAGGTTACGCCACGTACAATACCTAGATCTACTATAGATAGTACAGGAATTTCCGGATCGGCTATGGTGGTTAAAAGCTCCCAAATATGTTGCTCAGTGTAGTTCATACCGTATTACCAAACACTGTTAGGGTAGGTGCGTTGTAAATATTGCATTTCCGCCAAAACATAGCCCATTTGTTCGGTATGTATGCCTTGCTTACCACCTGTTTGCCAGGCTTGTTTAGCAGGTAATTGTAAAGTGGCTTCCGTAAATATTGTTTGCAAATAATCCATCCACTCTTTCTCCAACTCATGGAAAAAAGAAGGATGATTTTGCCAAAATACCGTTTCAAAATTGGCTGGTATAAAACACTCGCCTGCATAAGGCCAAATTTGGTTAAGGGCTTGCTGCATGATGGTATTGCTTTCTGCAGTTCCATCGCCAAGGCGTATTACCCAATCTTGGCTCCAGCGTTTATGGTAGGCTAATTCCTTGTTGCTTTTTTCGGCTATGGCGGTAAGTTCACCCGCTTGTATATGCATTAGCTTCTGAAAAACAAGGCTTGCAAAACTGCTGTATAAAAATGTTTTTAGTACACAGTGACCCCAATTGGGCTGTTCCAATTCGGTGAGTAGCAAGTTCACAAAATTTCTATCGGTACGGTGGTAGGCTAAACTATCTTCTGTATAAAACTGTACCCCTTCTAATTGGTTCAATTCCTCGGCGGCCAATTGGTAAAAATTACGGGCTTGTCCTAAGTAATCTAGGGCAATATTGCTCAAGGCAATATCCTGTTCCAAAATGGGTCCTTTGCCACACCATTTGCTATGCTGCTGAGCTAAAATCAAAGCATTATCTGCTAAAAATAAAGCGTACTGAATGTGAGCGGGCCATTGCTGGTTCCAGTAAATATTCATGGCTATATATGCTTTAGCTCTATAGGTAATTCGTAAAAAGTAGGGTGGCGGTACACTTTATCGGCCGCAGGTTCGTATAGGCTTTCCGCTTCATCGGGGTTGGTGGCGTGTATATACTTACTTTCCACTACCCAAATGCTAATACCTTCCTGCCGGCGGGTGTATACATCTCTTGCATTTTCTATAGCCATAGCAGCATCGGCAGCGTGTAAACTACCTACATGCTTGTGGTCGAGGCCTTGTTTGCTACGCACAAAAACCTCCCAAATGGGCCATTCCTGTGTAGCCACGCTTGGCGTAGCCGCTGCATCGGCTGGGTTACCGGCCACTTTCATGGCATCGTAATCGCCATAAAAAAACTGTTTTATTAATTGCATGCTAGGCTACTTTGTGTAAATGTTTGGCGGCTTTTTTGGCGGCATGTGCTGTGGCGGCATCTCTTACCCAAGCACCATCGTTCCAGGCTTTTTGGCGGGTGGCCAAACGCTCCTTATTACAAGGGCCATTACCGGCTACTACTTGCCAAAATTCTTCCCAATTAATGGCGCCAAAATCGTAATGGCCTTTTTCCTCGTTCCATTTTAAATCGGGGTCGGGCAGGGTCATTCCTAAAGTTTTCACTTGCTCCGCACATATATCTACAAACTTTTGGCGTAGTTCATCGTTGGTAAATCGTTTAATTTTCCATTGCATGCTTTGTTGGGTGTGTGGACTGGCTTCATCGGCCGGACCAAACATCATCACACTTGGCCACCACCAACGGTTAATAGCATCTTGGCACATGGCTTTTTGCTCGTCGGTTCCTTGGCTCAAAACCAACAGTATTTCAAAACCTTGGCGCTGATGAAAGCTTTCTTCCTTACAAACCCTAACCATAGCCCTAGCGTATGGGCCGTAGCTAGTACGGCACAGCGGCACTTGGTTCATAATAGCAGCACCATCCACCAGCCAGCCTATGGCACCCATATCGGCCCAGGTAAGTGTGGGATAATTAAATATGCTTGAGTATTTTGCTTTGCCTGTATGTAGCTGATGGTACATTTCATCTCTAGTAATACCCAAAGTTTCTGCGGCGGAATACAAGTACAATCCATGGCCAGCTTCATCCTGCACTTTGGCTAATAAAATGGCTTTGCGTTTTAAGCTGGGGGCACGGCTTATCCAATTGCCTTCTGGTAGCATACCTACCACTTCGCTATGGGCATGCTGCGATATTTGCCTAATGAGTGTTTGCCTATATTTTTCGGGCATCCAATCCTTTGGCTCTATTTTTATTTCTTGGTCAATCTTATGCTGAAACTGCTGCTCAGGTGTATAAGACATATGGGTAATATTTTGCGTGAAGTTACAAAAAAATCAAAAAATACTAACAATTGTTAGGTTTTGTTTAACTATCCTTCCATTTCCACAAATGCAAACAAGCATAGGTGCGAAAAGGTTGCCACTGTTTCGATATTTCTAGCATCGAAAGTTGCATTTGTTTTTTAGGAATATCGGCCGGTATTTGGTACAGTTTACACATGGCTTTTTGAATGCCTAAATCGTCTACCGCAAACACATCTTCCCGGCCTAGGGTAAACATTAAAATCATTTCTACCGTCCATTTCCCTACGCCTTTTATTTGGGTTAGTTTTTCTACAATAGCCTCGTTGGATTGTTGGTTAAACCAAGCATCGGTTAGCTTTTGTTCTACAAAAAACGTAGCTACATTAATGACGTATTGGGTTTTATTATTGCTTAAACCAATGCCTTTGAGCGTATTAAAAGGGAGTGCCATTACGGCTTTGCAGGTAGGTTTTTGCGGAAACAATGCCAGAAACCGTTGGTATAAAATATTGGCCACTGTAGTGCTTAACTGCTGCCCTAAAATGCTACGTATTAAAGCAATACCCACATTTTTTTGAATGGTGAGTGCGGGCAATGGCGGTGTGCAAATATGGGCCAACACATCATCTGTTTGTAAATGCTGTAAATAGTGCATATTGCAAAATAAGGTTTAAAACAATGGCGTAACGCCACTACATTTACGGATAAACTTCCATGTAGTTTGGTGTTGACACTGCTAAGCATACAAATCACTTTGTTACAAGGTTTAACAACAATGTACCAGACAGTATAATTAAATGGAGCGAAAAATAGCTTGTTTATGAGTTTCAATAAAGACATACCCTTTAATAGTTTGCCAGATTTGCCTCCTGAAGAAAATTTAGAAACTGTTGCATTGCTTAAACTATGTATTAAAGCCAATACGCTTTTAGCCGAATTAAAAGGTTATTGCCAAACACTACCCAACCCCGAGTTACTGCTGAATACTATTGTGTTATAAGAAAGTAAAGATTCGAGTGCGGTGGAAAACATTGTAACTACACAAGATGAATTATACAAAGCAACGTTGGGTTTTGTAGATAATATTAAAAACCCCGCTGCTAAAGAGGTTATACAATACAGACAAGCTATGTATTGGGGCCTTACCGAAATGCAAAAAAATGGCATTATTACTACCAACTTGCTGGTGGGTATTATGCAAAGGCTTCGATCAACTACTGAAAATATTCGACAGAACCCCGGCACAAAATTGGCAAATCCTGCTAACCATGCCGTGGTATATACACCGCCCGAAGGTGAAGGTATTATTAGGGAAAAATTAGCTGCGTTAGAAAAATTTATGAATGATGATAGTTATTCCGCTTTGGACCCACTTATTAAAATGGCTCTTATCCATTACCAGTTTGAAGCCATACACCCCTTCTCCGATGGAAACGGTAGAGCTGGTAGAATATTAAATGTTTTATACCTCGTAAATAAAAATTTGATAGGGCTGCCCATATTATATCTCAGCTACTATATTATACAAAATAAGGCCGACTATTACCGACTGTTGAAGGAGGTAACAGAAAAACAAAAGTGGAACGAGTGGGTTACCTATATTGTGAAAGGAGTAGGTGAAACGGCTGATATGACTTTGAAAAAAATTAGTGCCATTTTATTACTTAAAGCTAGCTCCGAGGATTTGTTAAAGCAGGCCCTTAAATCTTCTTATTCCAAAGAACTGGTCGATTTGTTGTTTAGTTTTCCTTATATAAAGGTGAAAGTGCTGGAGGAACACAATATTGCCAAACGGCAAACTGCGAGTGAGTATTTGAAGAAAATTGCTGGGGTAGGTTTGCTAACTCCATTGAAAATTGGCACCGAAACTTATTATATCAACCATCAATTAATGAGTTTACTATCAAAATAGGTAAAACCTTGATTATCAATGTTTTTTCGAAAATGTTATCTGTCGATTCAATCGACAGATGTACTTAATATGTCGATTTTGATGGAAATTTTCGACATATGGCTGCTCTTATGTCGATCGAATCGACAAATAAAAAATAATCATATGAGCCATATTTTACATCAAAACTCATTTTGCCAACTAGGTAAGTTCAACAACTTTTTTAGGGCGGTTAATTAATTCTCACAAAAAAGACTCAAAAACTTATGTTCAAAGCATCAGTGAGGTTTTTCGGAGATTATTCCATCACTTGGATTTTATTAATACCTCTACAAGCCTTTCAGGGCTGGGTTTGTACGTTTATTATGCGTCAATCTGCTACATTTGGGTAAACATACTTTTATCAACGGCCGTTTTGGTTTATTACTGATAATGTATATGGCACTTTTAAAACTACGAAATAGTGAAGGTTTAAAATAATGGAACGAAACATTGTTATAACTGCCGATGGTAGCCAAAGTATACAGGTGCCTTCCTTAAACATTATGTACCACAGTAAACATGGTGCCTTACAGGAGAGTATGCATGTGTTTATACAGCATGGTGTGCAGGCCTTATTACCGTTTCAAAAACCTTGTATGGTAGCGGTAGAAATGGGTTTTGGTACGGGTTTAAATTGCCAATTATTACATGCTTTTGCTACGCAGCACAAAATAAAAATTCGCTACACGGGTATAGAGGCTTACCCTTTAGCCCCGGCGGAGTGGCAGCAACTAGCTTACGATGCTTTACTGCCGCAGGGTACTGTTACCAGCCAGCAACTACATGCTTTACCAGCCGATATTTGGTGTGAAATAGATGAGTATTTTGCTGTATACAAAATTCACCAACCCTTGCAGGAAGCGGATTTACCTACTGAAATTGATTTGGTATTATACGATGCTTTTGCGCCAGCAGCACAACCATTTTTATGGGAGCAACCCATTTTTGAACGATGGTACAGCCAAATGGCACAGGGCGGTTTACTTACTACTTACTGCAGTAAAGGCGATGTGCGTAGGGCACTATTAGCAGCGGGTTTTATAGCTAAAAAATTACCAGGCCCGCCCGGTAAAAGAGAAATGCTGCAAGCCTTTAAACCGTATATTTAGTGCATGAAACTATATACGCTACTACTTAGCCTAGCTTTATTAACTACAGCCGCTACGCAGGCACAAAAAAATGCAGAGAAAATTATTAGAAGTGTTTTACAAACACAAACCGCCGCTTGGAACCGGGGCGATTTAGATAATTTTATGGTAGGCTACTGGGAAAGTGATAGCCTTTTGTTTGTGGGTAAAAATGGGGCTACCTATGGCTACCAAGCTACTTTGGCTAACTACAGAAAAAGCTACCCTACAAAGGATGAAATGGGTACGCTCAAGTTTGACATTAAGCATGTAAGAAATATGGGCAAAGGCACCTATTTTGTATTAGGTGCTTGGTTTTTAGAACGAAAAGTGGGCAATGTACAAGGTATGTACACCCTAATTTGGCGCAAGATAAATGGCCAGTGGAAAATAGTGGTAGACCATAGTAGTTAGGCTTGATTAGGATCGTCAAAGTCGTGCCAATGGTCTTTCCAAAGCCAATGCAAAAACCAGCCTAACCCACCCGTGCTGATGGTTAAGAAGGCGTAATACGCCCCATTTTTCCAAGTAAATTGTTCAAAAAAAGCCAGTTTATACATAATGCCGGCGGTGCTGTGCACAGCCATCCATGTAAACACTAAAAAAAGCGTAAACCCAATGCGTTTTAAAAATGCTACCACCTCCTCTTCCATACGCTGTGTAACAATTTGGGTTTTAAAAGGTTGTTAAGGCACCAATAATTGGTTAAACTCGTTATAGTCGCCATTAAAAACGTTCATATCTACCGGTCCACGAATGCCTTTTACCCGGCCAGCATCGGTATGTTGCCAAAAATGCCAATTGTAGCGGGTACGTGGGGCACCTTGCTGCTGGTAGTGAGCTAACCAAATTTTATAATCGTTTACGGCTACACCCAAGTATTTTTCGTAAAAATGCACATTGCTATACAGTATGGGCACCACGCCTGTTTTTTGCTGTATTAGCTTTAAACACGCCATCAGTTCCTTACGGTAGGTGGCTAGGGAAACGCCGTAAAAATGCTCTGCATCTATCACCGCCGGTAAATCACCCGTTTGTAGCGTTACGGTTTTCAAAAAATTCTCTGCTTGTTTTTGGCCGGGCTCATTGGGTACAAAAAAATGATAGGCTCCTCTTATTAAACCATGCTGTTTGGCTTTTTGCCAATTGGTTTCAAAATACGGGTCGGTATTGCTAGTGCCTTCAGTGGCCTTGATGATGGCAAATTCCAATTTACCGCCTTTTACCTCGGTTTGTTTTACTTTTTGCCATTGTATCTTTTGCTGGTATCTACTTACGTCAATCCCGTGAATGCTGTAGCCATGGGGTACGGCAAAGGGTGCAAAATCGTCGTTATTGGGTAAAAAACTATCGGCTATGGTATTATTCCATTTTACGATATAAAAAGTGAGTAAACTTATTACCACTAAGCCTGCCAATACAAGTATGCCCCACTGGGTAGCCGGATTGCTGTTTTTTTTAGGAGCAGGTTTTGCCTTGGGTGTACGCACTTTGCCTTTCATTGCAGCGAAAATAGCGTATACCTAGGTACTTAGTTAGGTGTTGCTAACGTGTTTTTTGAAATAAATGGTAAAGGTAGTGCCTATATTTTGCGTGCTTTCTACCTCGATTCTACCGCCAAGAGCGGTAATTTGGGAATGAATTAAAAACAGTCCCAATCCTTTACCCTGATCCACAAAATGAAATTTTTGGTACATACCAAAAAGATAGTCTTTCACATTTTCATAATCAAACCCTACTCCGTTATCGGTAAATGTTACCTTGATTTCCTGATCGGTTTCTTTTGAGGATGCACTTATAAAAAGTGGCATGTTTGGTTGTGCAAACTTTTTGCTATTGCTTAGCAATTGAAGAAAAATATTATCTAAAAACGATTTTTTAAAACGCACTTCGGGTGCTGCTTCAAAATTGGTTTCTAATTGCAAACTGTCGGCAAATTCAGCAGAAAAAACAGTACTTACCGCAGTATCCCAGCTCGCTTGCAGTGGCAAGGTTTGTAGGTTTTGCGGCAGGGTATTTTTTATTACTAAAATATCGGTTAAATCGTTCAAGGTTTCGTGTAGCTGGTAGGTGCTTGTGGTAAAACCATCCATTAATT
Source organism: Bacteroidota bacterium (assembly GCA_004292605.1). Taxonomy (GTDB): domain Bacteria; phylum Bacteroidota; class Bacteroidia; order Chitinophagales; family Chitinophagaceae; genus UBA10646. Next base: position 3,026 of record RDXK01000136.1, on the reverse strand, counting down.
CCGCCATGGTTTCTTGGGTAATGCCTGGTTCATTCCACAATTCTAGTATGGCTAAAAGGTTCGTAAGTGGTGCCCGTAAGTTGTGCGATGTTATAAAACTGAATTTCTTTAAATCGTTGTTATGGCGGGTAAGTTCTTCAATCAACACTTGTTTTTCTTGTTCTATTTTTTTACGGCTGCTGATATCTCGGGAGGTTACTACCACCGCATTAATCAGCGGGTTATCTAGCTGGTTATTACCCTGGGCTTCTAGGTATAAATATTTGCCCGTTTTATCTAACAATCGTATTTCCGCAATAGGGCCGCTGCCGGGTTTTTGTAAGGTGGCTATGAATGCTTGCTGTAACAAAGCATGATCCTGCGGATGAATAATATCGAACATGGTTTTGCCTACCAATTCATTTTCCTCGTACTGCATTATTTGCTTTAAGCTACTGCTTTGGTACAGTATATGCCCTTGTGCAGAAAGTAGGGTAATAATGTCGGAGATATTGTGTACCAAACTCTTGAATTTGGCTTCACTTTTTTCGGTAGCAGCATGTTCAATAGTGGCAGAGAAAATATATTCCGCTGTCATAGGTAAACTATGTAGGGCGGCTAAAAATGCCATGTCTAAAACAGCGGTTACCTGTTGTGTATGATGGTCAATTTTTTTTTCAGCAAACGCCACCATTGGGTATGCCTGTTTGGGTGGTAAATAAGCCCAAAAACTTTGCTCAAATAAAGGACTATCTAAGGTGTGTAAGCCAGGCTCTAAGGCAGGTTCCTGGTGGGTACAAAAATCGAAAATACTTTGGGTAATATGTTCCGGCAAGGGCGTATTGGTTGCCAATTCCCAACTATGTTCCGCATTTTTGTACGCAATAAAACAAGTAGCAATATCTAGCAATTGTAAACAGTTGCTCAACACCTGTGCCACGCCTTGCTGCTGCCCTACAATGGCAGGATTATTGATGGCGGCAAAGCTGCTGGAAGGAAGAGGATTGCTAAACATATGAGCCCTAAACTATTACGAATTTTTTTTTAAATAAAATAAAACGCAGTTTCTACAGCTAATTTTAATCCGAATGGAGCAAATATTAGGAACAAACTGCTTAGTGGCACATTGTTTTCCCACAAAAACGGCTATGCTATGGCAAGGGAATATATTTGTAAAAAAGGTAGTTATGGTACGTTTGGCATGTTTACTCTGGGCCTGTATATGCACGCTGCAAGTGGTAGCACAGCATAGCCCTAAATATGAATTTAGGGCCGTGTGGATAGCTACCGTGGAAAACATAGATTGGCCCGCTAAAAAAGGTCTATCCGTAGAGGAGCAAAAAGCCAGTTTCATAAGGCTGCTAAATATGCACCAGAAAAATGGAATGAACGCTATTGTGATGCAGGTAAGGCCTACAGGCGATGCCTTCTACCCATCTGCCCTAGAGCCGTGGAGCGAATACCTAAATGGCAAACAAGGTTTACCACCCACGCCCTATTACGATCCGCTAGAGTTTATGATAGCCGAAACCCATAAACGAGGCATGGAGTTTCATGCTTGGCTAAACCCGTACCGAGCCGTTTTTAATGTAAACAAAAGCAGTGTAGCACCCACCCATATATCTCGCCTGCACCCCGAATGGTTTTTAACGTATGGCGATAAAAAATACTTTGATCCCGGCGAACCCAAAGTACTACAGCATGTAAACCGAGTAGTAAAAGATTTGGTGAGCCGCTACACCATCGACGCTATACATATGGATGATTATTTTTATCCGTACCGTATTCCCGGAAAGGAATTTCCTGATAATAAAAACTACCTTTTGTATGGCAAAGGGATGAATAAAGACGACTGGCGCCGAAGCAACTGCGATAGTATTATAAAACTACTACACGAAACCATTTTAAACACAGCCCCAACGGTAAAATTTGGTATCAGTCCGTTTGGTGTTTGGCGAAATAAAAGTCAGGACCCCATGGGTAGTGAAACAAAGGCCGGACAAACCAATTACGACGATTTGTATGCCGATATTTTACTATGGTTAAAAAAGGGTTGGATAGATTATGTAGTGCCACAACTATACTGGGAAACCAATCATAAATTATGCGATTACAATGTGCTGCTACCTTGGTGGGCAGAAAATAGTTTTGGTAAACACGTGTACGTGGGTCATGGCATTTACCGTGCAGGCACCAACGATGTTTGGAAAAAACCTACAGAAATTCCTCAACAGATAGCGGCTTTGCGTAGCACCAAGAATATTCAAGGTAGTGTGTATTTTAGTAGTAAGACTTTTGAAAAAAATCCAGTAGGCTGGAACGATACTTTACAAAACAATTACTATAAATATCCGGCATTGATAGAACCCATGTGGTGGATAGATAGTATAGCACCACAAGCCCCTAGGCTACAGCAGTTTGCCGTACAGGGCGCTGGGTTTGTGGCACAAGCCATAGTTACCGATACGGTGGAAACAGTGAATAAAATAGTACTGTACGTAAGCAGCAATATTTCTACATTAGGGTTGCAGCCTATTCAAATTACGGTGCCTGCCGCTGGCAGCGAAAAAATAGCGATAAGCCTAGCTAGTATAGTAGAACATTTGCCTTCTAATGCTACCAAATGTTTTATAGCCATCAGCAATGTAGATACAGAAAATAATGAAAGTGCCTTGAGCAATGTAGTGCAGCTAGCTTGGGTAAATGGCAAATGGGAAGTGAAATAAAAAGGCTGCTGAGCCCCGGTGGCACAACAGCCCAAAATATTTTGAAAAGTGAAATTGCTAGTTTCTATACTTAGCGTTCCAGTTAAGGATTTGTAAACCTTTTTTGGCGGCTACCGTCCACTTTTTCTGATTGCCATTATAGCTCAATTCTATGGGGTTATCGCCTTCTTTTAGCGGTACACGCACATAGCTAATAAAGGCCGGTAAGGTTTGCCAGTTACGGGTATCCGCCTTCTCGGTTACATTATTTACTATGTTTACTAGCAAGCCTGCTAATGCACCGGCAGCTTCGGCCTTAGCCTTTTTATCGGAGTCGGTTTT
>RDXK01000135.1 GCA_004292605.1 Bacteroidota bacterium | reverse complement strand
CCAAAAACGGTATGCAACATGGCCACAATGTTTTCGCGTTCATTGTAGGTAGGTATTATAACTAATTTTTCCAATGTGTGAGAATGATGTGTAAAGTTACCAAAATGTATTGGCAGTACTAGGCCATTACTTTTTCTTAAGTTTCCAATTCAAGTACAGTTCGTGCAATTTTTCTTTTGTGTCCTGTGCAAAATCGCCCTTCATTATCCAATCGTAGTACTGTGGTTCTATGGTAAACACCTCTGTTACGGCTCTACCTTTATGTTTGCCAAAGTTAAACTGCACTACACTGTTTATGCGTATAAATCGGCGAGCAAAATCTACCAAATCATCTTCTCCTAAGGCTTTCATTACCGTATCTACCGTATTGCCTAATTGTGGGTAGCGGGTTAGTTGGCTTTCAAAAATTTCCCATGTGGCCGTGGCATCCGCTTCGGCACTATGGGCGTTTTCTAAGTTTTTATTACAGTAAAATTTGTAGGCAGCACTCAGGGTACGTGGCTCCATTTGGTGAAATATCTTTTGCACATCTACACTTTTGCGTTTGCTTAACTGCAAATCGTGGCCGGCACGGTACATTTCTTGGTGTAGTATGGGAATATCAAAACGGTTGCTATTGTATCCTGCCAAATCACAATTTTCTAGAAACTGTTTTATCTCCGCTGCGGCCTCCTTAAAAGTAGGTGCTTGGGCTACCATTTCGTTGGTAATGCCATGAACCTCGGTAACGGCTGGTGGAATGGGCATTTCAGGATTAATCAATTTTCGCTTGGTTTTTTGTGTGCCATCAGGCATAATCTTCACCATTGCTATTTCCACAATTCTATCTTGTGTTATTTGAATTCCGGTGGTTTCTACATCAAAAAAAACCATCGGTCTGGTAAGTTGTATATGCATAAAGGCTTTTCGCCGAATTAAAGCAGCGAGTGATACAAAAAAACTATCTTTGAACGTTATTAGCAAGTAATTGATTGTATTTTATTCTAGTTTTATAGTAAACTCTTTTTATGAAAAGAACCCTAGCATTATTTAGCTTACTAGTTATGGTAGCTGCCATGTTCGCATCATGTGCCAGTAATAGGCCAGGCGTAGGTTGCCCCACTACCAACAAAAAGTATTTTAGAGCCTAGCCGTATGGATTGGATTGCACTAACCACGGAAGAACAGTTGGAAACTATACGCCAACGTTCGGCTACTAAAACGCAGGTTATTTTTAAGCACAGTACCCGCTGTAGTGTTAGTAGTATGGCATTGAACCGATTGAACACTGCAAACTTGCCACAAGCCGATTATTATTTGCTCGATTTAATTGCTTTCAGAAATATCTCTAATTTAATAGCCGACCAATTTCATGTATACCATGAAAGTCCGCAGGTATTGGTTATCAAAAACGGCGAGTGCATTTTTGATGAAAGCCATTTAGGTATTACCGCCTTTGCTTTGGAAGAAGTAGTGTAAAACGCACTCAGCACTTTTACCCCAAATTTTGCAGCTTTTTTACCACATGTACATCTATAGGTAAATGCACCCAAGCGTGGGCTTCGCTAATGGGTACCCAATAAAAAATCTCATTATTGTTGTTAAAACTACCCGGTACAGGCTGGTTAGTTACTACAGCAGCATAATTGGCCAAACTAACTTTGTAATAAATGCTTATCACTTGCTGCTGAGCGTTCCAAGCACTTTGTACAAAAAAATCGGTGGTATAAAAATGGTCGCACTGCGTAGGCTGTTGCTGTAATTCTTCCTGCAATTCCCTGTGTAAACAGGCAACGGTTCCCTCGCCAAATTCTAAGCCGCCACCAGGAAATTTGGTTACATATTGCCCTTGAATCAATTCCTTTGATAATAAAATTTCCTTATTTGTATTTTCAATAATAGCATAAACACGTACATTAAATGGAAACATAATTGTAAAACTTGGGCTAATTAGTTGTAAATTAAACAATTAAAAACCCTTACCATGCAAAAAATTTACATTGCTTTTGCTGCATTCTTTTGTGTAGCTATGTTTTATTCACACACCCAATTTAGTTCGGTACCACCCACAGGTGTTACGGGTGCCACTGGTGCTTACTGTACCAATTGCCATAGCAGTTTTGCGTTAAATTCTGGCGGCGGTGGTGTATCGGTTACTGGCTTGCCCAGTGGTGGTTTCAATGCCGGACAAGTGTACAATTTCTCCTTAACCATCAGTCATGGTACGGCCGACCGTAGGCGTTGGGGTTTCTCTATTTCAGCTGTAAATGCCCAAGGCCAATCTGTAGGAACCTTTTCTACTACCAATGCCAATGCTGGCCAAAACGGAAGCGAGCTAAGCCATAACAACGCTGTTGCTACAGCCGCTGCGGCTACGTATACGTACAATAATCTTACGTGGACGGCACCAACTAACCCTACTGCCAACGATGCGAATGTTACTTTTTACTATGTGGGTAATGCCGCTAACCAAGCCAACGGTAACCAAGGCGATTATATCTATTCTGGTTCCTCTGCAGTAACATTACCTATACAATTGCAAAGCTTTACCGCAAAGGCTCAGCCTGCGTACAAAACAGTGCTACAATGGGTAAGTGCTAGTGAGGTAAATGCAGCTAAATTTCAGGTGCAAAAAAGTGATGACAACCAATACTTTGTGTCTATTGCCGATGTTGCTGCTAAGGGTGCCCAAACACCGTATGTATTTACGGATGTTAGTGTTTCCTACTTTAACAAGCCAGTATTTTATAGACTGAAAATGGTGGATAAGGACGGTAGTGCTAAATATTCAGCGGTAGTAACGGTAACGCATAATAAGGCGGGCAATTTGGTGGAAAATATATTCCCAAGTATGGCGGTACGGGGTAGTAAAGTAACCGTACGGTTAGTGACCGAACAAACGCAAAAAATAGAGTTGAGTTATGTAAATGTGATGGGCCGAGTGTTGCAAAAACAAACGGTACAAAGCAATGTAGGTACCAACAATTTCCCCATAAATGTACCCAATAGTACTACTCCAGGTATTCATTACATCAGGGTAGTAGGTGAGGGCTGGAGCCAAACCGTTCCCATTATTGTGCAATAAACTAAAGCGAAAATAGTGTTTACGGTGGTTGCCAACTTAGTAAGGCAATCACCGTTTTTTTATGCTAAAACCATTTCTTTTTTAAGAAATACCAGCCTATTAAAAACGAAATAGATAGCGAAAGTACCACCGGAATATAAAAAGCATGGGCACTGTGCTGTAACGGGATTTCTACATTCATACCATAGATACTGGTAACCAAAATAGGCAGTGAAAGTATAATGGTAATGCTTGTAAGCCGCTTCATTACATTGTTCAAATTATTGCTAATAATGCTGGCAAAAGCATCCATGGTACTACTTAGAATATTGGTGTAAATATTGGCCATTTCCAAGGCTTGCGACATATCTACAATCAAATCTTGCAGCATTTCCCTTTCCTCTTCCGTAAGGCCAAGAAAATTGGTACGCTCCATTTTCATCATCAGCATTTCATTGCTTCGCAAAGCAGTAACAAAGTATACCAAGCTTTTTTGAATTCGCATTAAATTCAGTAGTTCCTCGTTCCTGTTACTGTCGTATAATTTTTGCTCGAAAAGATTTCTTTGGTGATTTATTTCCTTTAAGTATTCCAAGAAATTCTGAACAATTTTTTCAAATATTTTAAGCACCATCATGTTCCGCTTATCCGGGTGCCTTCTTTCAAAACTGTTTAGAAATTTTTTAATAGCACCATTGTCAAATGAGTTAACGGTAACTATTTGGTTATGGGTAAGAATGATGCAAATAGGAATGGTGATAAACAATGCATCACTATCGTTAAAGCTATTGTTTTCAGTAGGTGTTTTTATAACTATGAATTTTACGTTATCGGCCACTTCGTACCTAGGCCGTTCGTCTATATCTAACGAATCTCTTAAAAACTCAATGGGAATATCTAGGACAGTACTTAGCTCGGTAAATTCTTCTTCCTTAAACGGTGGCACTAGGTTTACCCATGTACCTATTTCAGGTTTATCTATTTCTACCGTTTGGTGATTAATGTTTTGGAAGTACTGAATCATAACGGGCGGAAGATAGCTTTATTTAACGGAAACACGCAGCTTAGGAAGTAAACTCATGGTTAAAATTAGCAGGCCTAGTGGTATTTGTAGCCACACACCCAATAGCAAATTGGGGCATACGGCTTGCCTACAAAATGTAAAACTCAAATGATAAAAAATTGTCAACGATAGTAGGATAGCAGCAATGAAAATATTGGTACGTTTTGCCCAAATTTTTGGTGTACAAAAAAGCGCTGCACTTAGTAAACCAAACACCATGTAAAATATAATAGGTTTACCTAATGTTAAATCTTCATGCACCCGTCCGTTTACGCCAGAAAGTGTAACCAAATTTTCCTTTACAGGTACCGTAATCCACGGCATAAAACAGCTGGCCCACAAAAATAAAATAGCTGCTACACCTATTGCTTGGCTATATTTCATACGTATGATTCGTTTAGTAGTAAAACAAAAAAAGCCATCGATGGTTGATGACTTTTTTATGGAGGTCCCGAGCGGATTCGAACCGCTGTAGAAGCTTTTGCAGAGCTCTGCCTAGCCACTCGGCCACAGGACCCAAACCGGGCTGCAAAAATAGGGGTTTTGTACTAAAAACAAAATCTCATATTTGCACTTTGTACCAAAGTAAAATTAGAAAGCTATGGCAGTACGCATTGCAGAAAGTGAATTAATTATAAACAATCGTGGAGCCGTATACCATCTAAATTTACGACCGGAAGAATTGGCCGAAACCATTATTACCGTGGGCGACCCAGATAGGGTAGCGGCGGTAAGCCAACACTTTGATTCCATAGAATTTACCACCCAACACAGAGAATTTGTTACCCACACCGGTTATGTAGGCAACAAAAGAATTTCCTGTGTAAGCACGGGTATTGGCCCCGATAATATTGACATTGTATTGAATGAATTGGATGCCCTAGTAAACATAAATTTTGAAACTAGAACCGAGCATGCACAGCCCAAAGCCTTGCAAATAGTACGCCTTGGTACATCGGGCAGTTTACAGGCCGATGTGCCGGTAGATAGTTTTGTGGCTAGTACCTATGGGTTAGGGTTAGATAATTTATTGCATTTTTATAAGCAGCATCACAGCCCAGATGAGGAGCAAATTTTACAACATTTTACCCCTTGGGTACAGTTGCAAGCAAGCCCAGTGGTGCCGTATATTTCTGCTGCAAGCATAAAATTATTGAAGCATTTTGCTACGGGTTATCATCACGGTATCACGGTTACGTGCCCAGGTTTTTATGGCCCTCAAGGTCGGGTATTACGTTTGCCCGTTAGTCAGCCACAGCTTATACCACAGCTTTCTAATTTTTATTATGGCAATCATCGTATTACCAATTTTGAAATGGAAACTAGTGCCATTTACGGCCTTGGAAAATTATTGGGTCATCATTGCTTAAGCATCAGCACTATCGTGGCCAATAGAGTTAGCCAAACCTTTTCTACACAAGCCGATAAAAGTGTACAAACCATGATACAAAACGCCTTAACCATTTTAGAAAACGCATAGTATGTATTTACACTTTGATAAGTATCATGGAACTGGGAACGATTTTGTAATTGTAAATAATTTAAGAGGCGATGTACAGCTCACCACCGAGCAAGTGGCGTTTATTTGCGACCGCAGGTTTGGTGTAGGAGCCGATGGATTGATGCTTTTAAATAGCCACAGCACATTCGATTTTGAGATGGTGTATTACAATGCCGATGGCAAACCTAGTACCATGTGTGGTAATGGTGGCCGCTGTTTGGCTCATTTTGCTTTTAGAAATGGTATTCAAAAAGAGGTGTTGGTTTTTGATGCGGTAGATGGTTTGCATACGGCTATCATGCTGCCAAATAACTGGGTAAAATTACAAATGACCGATGTGCTTACCGTACAGCAACACACCGAAAATTCCTTTGAACTCGATACAGGTTCACCCCATTATGTACAGTATGTACCTCAATTATACAACCTGCCAGTGGTAGATCAAGGTAGGGCTATTAGAAATTCTCCTACTTATGCTGCCCAAGGCATTAATGTAAATTTTGTAGAAAAAATCGATCAATTTTTACATGTACGTACCTATGAGCGTGGCGTGGAAGATGAAACTTTTAGCTGTGGTACAGGTGTTACTGCTGCCGCTATTACTACCGCTACCCAACAGGGTAAATACCAAGTAGCCATCAAAACCAAGGGTGGAGAACTGAGCGTGAATTTTACAAAAAATGCCGACCAAAGTTTTACCGATGTATGGCTTAGTGGCCCAGCTAGCTTTGTTTTTGCAGGCGTTATTGAACTGTAAATAGCGTTTCGGTGTTGTAAAAACATGCAAATAGTTTGGCTTAAAAAGGATATTCGTTGGCAAGATCATGAGCCTATTTGTAACGCTATACAAGCTCAGCAACCGTTTGCTATTGTGTACCTTTTTGAACCCAGTTTGCTACAAGCCCCTGACTATGATATACGGCATGCCCGATTTGCTTGGCAAAGCATACAGGAATTCAATCTTTTTTTGAAAAGTCAATCACTTGCACCCGTAACTGTAGCTGATGCCGAGGCTATCGATTTTTTTAACTTTTGCGTTCGGCAGTACCGTCATGTAAAGATTTTTAGTCACCAAGAAACAGGTAATTTCCTCAGCTTTCAGCGAGATGTAGCCTTGAAGAAATGGATCAAAACTCAATCCAATATTTCTTGGCAAGAAACCAAGAACTACGCCATACAGCGAGGTTTACAACGCCGTACGCAATGGAATAAACAATGGTTTGCCGCTATGGAAGCTCCTCAGCAGCAGCCTATATGGAACCAGGCTATGGTACAAGAATTACCGCACCATTTCAGTTTACCCGCTAGTTTATTAACGGCCCTGCAAACACCCAACGAACGTATGCAACGTGGAGGGAGTACTACGGGGTTAAAATACTTACATAGTTTTTTTCAGCAGCGTGTGGTGAATTATGCTAAACATATCAGCAAGCCTTCCTTGGCCAATAAAAGTTGCAGCCGTTTAAGCGTGTATTTGGCTTTCGGTAATTTAAGTGCTCGGCAGGTATACCAATGGAGCGAATACTACCGTAAACTGCCGGGTAGTTTTGCTAGGCAAATACGTTTTTTTCAGAGTAGGCTTATTTGGCAAAGTCATTTTATTCAAAAGCTGGAAACGCAGCCACAGCTTCAATGGCAAAATATCAATGCTGCCTATAACTCCCTACGCCAGCAGGTGTATGAACCTTATGTAAATGCTTGGCAGCAGGGCAGTACAGGCTACCCATTGGTAGATGCTTGTATGCGTAGCGTAGCTGCCACCGGCTATTTGAATTTTAGAATGCGTGCCATGGTGGTGAGCTTTTTTACCCATGTTTTATGGCAACCTTGGCAGGTAGCTGCCCAATATTTGGCTACCTGTTTTTTGGATTACGAACCCGGTATTCATTACCCACAGCACCAAATGCAAGCGGGTACCACGGGTATTAACACCATAAGAATGTATAACCCGGTAAAGCAGTCGCAAGATCATGATGCGGACGGGGTTTTTATAAAACAATGGATTCCGGCATTGCAAAATATTCCCGCTGCATTTATACATGAACCTTGGAAACTCACTTTGGCCGAACAGGCGATGTATGGTTGTGTAATTGGAACCGATTATCCAGCACCGATTGTTGACTTACAGAAGCAAATGGAATTTGCCAAAGATGAATTGTGGCGTGTAAAAAAATCCGCCGAAGCCAAGCAGGAAAATGCCTCCATTTTAGGAAAACTAACCCACCGTAAAAGCAGTGACGATAGCGATGCTGGCAATATGCTAAGTATGTAAGAAGGTATCCACCGATTCAACCGATTCAACAAATAGCATTTAGCACATTTTCGTGGAATGGCTGCATTAGCAGCGAGTTATGTACACAAAAAAGCGGCTTCCTTATGGGGCAAGCCGCTAAAATTATCTACCAACTAGTTTTATGCTTTTGTTTCGGTAGCAGTACCTAATGGTTTGCTTTTGGCAAAATCAACCAATATAGGAGCAGCCACAAAAATAGACGAGTACGTACCCGTAATTACACCCACTAACATAGCAAATGCAAAACCACGAGTGACCTCACCACCAAATATGAACAATATTAGAATGGTTAAGAACACCGTTAAGGACGTCATGATGGTACGACTAAGAGTTTGGTTGATGGCCGTATTAATCAATGTTTCTTTGGTAACATTTTTCATAATTCGGCTATCCTCACGTATTCTGTCGTATACAATAATGGTATCGTTCATACTAAAACCAATTACGGTTAGTATCGCAGCAATAAAGTGCTGATCAATTTCTAGTGGGAACGGCACCAATGTACGGGCAAAACTAAATACTGCTAGGGTTACAAACACGTCGTGCAACAAGGCTACAATAGTTCCTACAGAGTATCTCCAATCGCGGAAACGAATAAATATGTAGAAACAAATTACCAAGATGGCAAACACAGTGGCCTTGGTGGCACCTGCCTTTAAATCGTCGGAAATAGTAGGCAATACCGTTTGAGAACTCATTTTGTATTTGGTATCAAACTCGCCATAGCTTAAACCAGCTGGTAAATGTTTTTGTAAACCTGTAAACAATACATTTTCTACAGCACTATCTACGGTATTACCAGTTTCTTTTATTTTAAATGCTGTGGTAATGTTCAATTGGTTGGCACTACCTACTGTTTTAATAATAGGCGTTTCACCAAAAGCAGCCGTTAAATCCTTACGAACTTCTTCTACATTAGCAGTTTTATCAAATTTCACGGTGTAGCTTCTACCACCGGCGAATTCTACGCCTTCGTCAAAGCCGTTAAAAATAGCAGCTACACCAGCTATCAATACCACTACAGATATACCATACGCAATTTTGCGGTACTCAATAAACTTGTAGTTAGCGTGCTTAAATACACGCTTGCTGATGCCTGTAAAGTATTCAAAGTGGCGGTTTTTGCTAGTATACATATCGCTGATTAAGCGAGAAACCATGATACCACAAAACAAGGATAATAAAATACCAATGATTTGCGTAGTAGCGAAACCTAGTACCGGACCTAGACCAAAGTAAGCTAATATAAACGCAGTAAGTAGGGTGGTTACGTGAGCATCTAACACAGGAGCGTAAGAGCGTTTGTAACCATCGGCCACGGCCATCTGATAGCTTTTACCTTTGGTAAGTTCTTCTTTAATTCTTTCAAAAATAATTACGTTAGTATCTACCGCCATACCAATGGTCAACACCAAACCTGCAATACCCGGGGCGGTAAGCGTAAAGCCCATAAGGTTTAGGACGAAGATGGTAAATAACAAGTTTAGTATCAAGGCAATATTGGCTACCCAGCCAGCAGTGTTGTAGTATACCAACATCAAAATAAAGATGATGATGAATGATATAGCAAACGCCATACTTCCGCCTTTTACGGCTTCGGCACCTAAGGTAGCACCTACTGTTTGGCTTTGTACTATTTTAGCGGGGGCTGGTAACTTTCCGCTTTGTAATAAATCGGCCAAGTCGTTCGCCTCTGTTACGCTATAGCTACCAGAAATTTCTGAGCTACCGTTAGGAATTACACTGTTTACAAATGGTGCACTGTAAACAATATTATCTAACACAATGGCAATAGGTTTGCCTATGTTTCTTTCAGTCATTTTGGCCCAAATTCTTGCACCAGCTTGGTCCATATTCATTTTAATGGCTACACGGCCACGCTCATCAAAATCCTGACGGGCATCGGTAACATGCTCACCTTCTAATTCAGCTAAGCCATTTTCGATGGTTTTAATAGCATAAAGCGGTAATATATCTTTTGCTTTAGGGTCGTCGCTTTCTGGTTTGCCATACATAAACACTACGTTGGCCGGAAACTTAGAACGAACAAAATCCATTCGTAAGTATTCACCAATTTTTCCTGTATCCTTGGTTTGGATATAACCAATGTTGGATGGGAACTGTTGGCGACCGTCCTTGGTTTGCTGCGGCTGCGTAAACGCAATAGTGTTAGCAAGTATGTTCTCGTTTAGTTTAGCGGCTGCGGTATCTACTACTTTTTTACCAGTAGCGGCAGTTTTGGTGCTATCGGTAGCGGTACTATCGGCAGCATTTATGGCGGCAGTACCATTTAGGTAATCACCCAAAGCTTTTTGGGCTGCTACTATACCTTCACTTAATTCACCAATATTGTATACTTCAAAAAACTGAAGGTTGGCGGTGCTTTGCAAATATTTACGTACACGCTCAGCATCTGTAACACCCGCTAATTCTATGGTAATGATACCTTTAGCAGGGTCGGGATTGATGGTAGGGGAAGCCACACCAAAACGGTCGATACGTGTTCTTAATATTTTAAATGTATTTTCAAAAGCGGTAGCAGCTTGCTCACGTAAATACGTTAATACTTGGTTATTGCTAGCATCAAACTTTATTTTACCGTTGCTTCTTGTAGTAAAATAAGGCGCCAATTTCACATTCGCATCTGCTGCGGTAATGGTCTGGTTAAAAAGCGTAATCAAATCTTCTCTTCCGTTGGCTTTTAATTTAACCGCTTCTTCTAAGGCTTTATTAAACTTAGGATCGCTGGTGTAGTTAGCCAATGAACGTAAAAGACCATCCAAACCCACTTCCATGGTCACACTCATACCACCTTGCAAATCTAACCCAAGCATTAATTCTTGGTTTTTTGCATAGTCGTAGGTGCCAATGCCAAAGAATATTTTTTGGTTGCCAGTACTATCTAGCAAACGCTTATAAATATTTTCTTTAATACCTTTTAGGGTGTCGGCATATCTATCTCTTGCGGCTGCATCGGATGGATATTTTGCTTCTGGCTGCTGCGGATAAAATTTCTTCAGTTGCGTTTCGGCCTTAGCCATCATGGCTTTTTCATGCTTGTTTACAAACCATGTGTGACTTAGCTGGATAAAGCTAAAAACAATTAAGCAAGCAGTTACAATTTTTAGTAAAGTTCTAAGAAGCATACTATTTAATTATTTAACGAAATTTTAGTGAGGGGCAAAGATAGGGGTTTAGGGTATTTGACGTGGCAAAACCCCGAAACCCAATAAAACCCGATGATTTATGGATAAAACGAACGAAAAAACTTAGAAAACATCAATCAAATTCACTTCAAAAAAAAGTGGACTATTGGCAGGAATAGTGCTACCACTACCTGAACAGCCATAGGCTAATGAGGATGGTGTTACAAAACGAATTCTACCACCTTTTCTAATTTTTGACAATGCAAACTGGAAGGCCGGAATTACACTGTTGTAAGCAAAAGTAGCCGGGCTATTTACGTTTACGCTGGAATCAAATACGGTATTATTCATTAATCGGCCACGGTAAGTAACCCTAACGGTAGTAGCATTATTGGGTTGTAAACCGCTACCAGGGTTATCTATAATGTAATAAATATTATTATCTGCTTTTATGGCGCCAGTCATATTGTTGGCATTTACATACGCCAATAAAGTAGCATCTTCACTAGCCGCCGTAACGTTGGTACACGGCGCTGGAAGACCAAAACGAGAGTTATTTGTACAATAAGGAGCCACTAATGCTACCATTACAGTAAACGCCACCACACTACATACTTTCCTCATGAACCTTGCTTTTTAACTTGTTTTTTTGTTTGAAAATGAGCTCATCGTACCGCTGTTGGTACATTTCGCATTGAAACCTTTTGTAAAAAACTGCCGCGAATATAGCTATTATACATATAATTAATACCAGCAGGGTAGGACTAAACTTGGTAAAAGCCTCCATATTGGCACGTTCGTACCAGCCACTCCAAATCATCCCTACCATGCCTATGCCCATCAATAAACCCAAGGGTAAGCCAGTAATAATTTGTTTCACAATATTGTTTTCCCGTTCCTTATTGGCCTCCCACCAGGCTATAAAGTCGTCGTCGGTTCTTTGTTTCATACCACAAAGGTAGGGCTACAAAAAAGGCATCAAAACTTTCTGTATAGTTCATACGGGTAAAAATGGTTTATTTGCACAAAAATTGGTTTGTGAGTAAGTTCGATACATTAATCTATTCGTATTTGGTAGCCCAGAAAAAGCTAAGCATTGAAAAAATTGGCCACTTTACCGTTGATAAACCACTGCCTTTAGCCGATAAGGAAAACCCACACCCACACTTATTTTCTTGCATTGCATTCGTGGCCGATAAAAAGGCCGCTACTAGCGTGGAGTTTATTGATTTTTGCGCCAGCGAATTGCAAAAAAAGAACTCGTTAATCACTTCCGATATTGAAAGCTATTTTGAGCAGGCACGTCAGTTTATTAATATCGGCAAGCCCTTTACCATGCCCGGTGTAGGAATGGTGAGCATCAACAAATCGGGTAATTACCAATTTATAGAATCTGATTCTGCCATTAAGTTGGATATGCCACTAGGTGCTAGCACTGCCTACGAAACGGAGGCGGAAACACGCAAGGGTGTTCAAAATCAGCAACGTGTATTAATGCGGGTAGCTGCCATTGCCATTGGGTTATTAATACTAGCGGTGATAAGTTTTTTGGTGTATAATTTTGTAGCGGATAAGGCTTCCACCGTTACCGTGGAAGCCACCACAAATTCTGCAAGTACCGATACTGCTGCGTTACCCGCTGTAGATACTACTTCCACAGCAGTAAGCGTAGCACCACCACAGCCGGTAAATGATACCGCTACTTACAAGTTTATATTTGAACAAACGGGCAAACGCGTACGTGCAGAAACCAGAACCATGAAGCTAAGAGCGTTTGGGAATTATGCTCAGTTTGATTCTATTGTACAGGCCGATACCTTAGTTTATAGGTTATATTTAGAAGTACGTGCTTTACCAGCCGATACTTTAAAAAAGAAAGATTCCTTGCAGCGATATTTAAAACGCAACATTATAATAGAATAATATGTTTTTAGTGAGCCAAAAAACTAATGTGTACCTAGGCGTGTATTTCCTGCTGTTGGTAACGTTATTATTGGCTACATATTTAGGTTGGTTTGCCATTGAACCTTACATAAAGGGTTGTATGATACCAGCCTTGCTGTTTGTAGCATACTCATTAGTGCTACAGGGCGGAAAGGAGTCAAACTTTTTTTCACGTAAAACTTCGAAGTGGATTTTCGGCTTTGGGATGACGGCTGCACTAGTGGGGGATGTTCTCATGGTTTTTGAAGCGGCCGATTGGATTTTTAGAATAGCTATCTACTGCTACATCACACTTTATGCTGCTTGGGCTTGGCTATTTTTCACCATTGCCAATAAAACCGTGCATATCAATTGGTTTTTTATCACGGTAACTGTTTTGGTGGCTAGCATCATCGGTTGTGTATATTATGCCAATTGGGAAGGAATTATTGCATTCAAATGGTCGCTACTACTTTACGGAGTAGTATTTAGTATATTTATCATCAGTTGTATTAATGCGTCGGCATCTGCCTATGTTTGGCCGGAACGAAGTTTATTCATTTTAGGCGGGGCGTTCTTTACCATCATATCACAGGCGTTGATAGCTTTTTCAAAGTTTTCACCGATCCGAAATTTGGTTACCGATTTATTAATTCTTTTTCTATACTACGTAGCCCAATTACTTATTGTAAAAGGTTTATTAGAGCGACGGGCCGTACAGCCGATTTTATAATTTTTACGTAATTTGGGGCAAAGAGTTTCTGTGAGAAATTTTTGGAAAAATCCATACAATAAAATCTATATAAGTATTAGCGGTGTGCTGATTGTGTACCTTTATCTATTGCTCAGTAATATTTACCCAGCCTATATGGTTTTGAATGCGTTGTTTGTACCTATCGCTGCGTGTCAGGCCACCGTTGCAATGAAAAGCAACACTTCGGCGGAAACATCCTACTTGTACCCATCTTCTAGATACATTTTTATAGCAGGCATTATTTGTTCATGGGTTGGCGACCTGTGTTTGGGGCTCAGCGATATTGATTTTTTTATTTACGGAGTGCTAGCCTTTTTTATGTCGCATATTGCCTACATCATCCTAATGATAAACATTACTGAAAGGAAATTTTCTTTTAACTATTTTGTCTTAGGTGTCACCGGAATTACAATTTTTCTTATCTCGTTGGTGTTATTCTTTTTATGGGAGTCCATCGTGCAATTTCGGTGGTACTTAGTAGTGTACTCATTCGCACTGCTTGGACTGTGTATGGCGGCGGCAAACACAGCATTTTCGGAAAATGTTCGGCCAGATAGGGCCATCATTTTGATGTGTGGTGCTTTTTGCTTCGTAATTTCTGACACTTTGATAGTAACAACTTCATTTTTACTGGAACAGACCGACGCAAGTAAGGCGTTTATCACCATCAGCTATATCACCGCCCAAATTTTGTTAATTAGGGGCATAACTGAAAGACGCCTACCTGCGTCGAACAGAAATCACCTTTTTATTAAATAACTCAAATGTTTCTTTGTGTTACTATAGCGGCACTAGCTACACCGCAAAACTAGTTCCGCAGCCACAGGTACTGCTGGCATTTGGATTTTTGAAAGTAAATCCACGACTGTTTAGCCCGTCCTGCCAATCTATATTCATTCCAAATAAATACAATTCGTGGCTTTTATTCATGATAAAAGGTAGCCCTTCTACCTCATATTCTGCATCATTTTCTTGTTTGGCATCAAACCCTAACACGTAGGTCATTCCACTGCATCCACCGCCTTTTACACCTACTCTTAATACTTGCGTAGTATCAAAACTAGGTTCGTTCATGAGTCTTTTTATTTCGGTAATGGCACCTTCAGTAAAACTTACAGGAGCCGTTTGTATTGCTGTTTCCATAATTATCAATTGTGTAGCAAAATTATTTCATTCTGTACTAACAAATTGCAAAATTCATTTTATTCATTTACCACATAGGAAAATATTGGCCACCAGCCTACATTTGCCACTTAAAGTATGCTTGTATGTCGGATGAACAATTGGCCATTATTGTATTGGTGATCGCTATTTTTCTAGGTTTTGGGGCCTACTATTATTTTCAAGATAAGAAGCGAGGTTTGGTTGGTTCCGCTGCTGTGCCAGTAGGTGCACCCAACGCCGTGCAGGCATCGGTATTGCCGCTGCAGCTACAAGCCCATGAAAGGCTGGTACTATTGGTAGAAAGAATTTCGCTGCATAATTTGGTAAGCAGACTGTACAATCCCGATTTTTCAAGTGGTGTATTTCGGCAAGTATTAGCTAGTACCGTAAAAGAGGAATTTGAGCATAATATTACCCAGCAACTATATGTATCTGCCACGGTATGGCAGGCAGTAGAACAATTAAAAGATAATACGCTTACCTACATCAACCAAGTAAGTAGATTAGTAGATGCCAATACACCAGCTACACAATTGAGCAAACAACTGCTTACCGTAGCACACGAAACAGAGCTAGAACAACTTGCCAAAACCATTAAAGAAATTATTAGTGCAGAAGCCAAAAAGCTGATGCAGTAAAACATTGCCATATGAAAGAAATTACAAACGATAGTGGAATAGTAATACAGGAGAAATACAATACGTTACCGCCCAATTATATCCCGAGTGCAGCCGGTGAGTTCCCGTATACAAGTGGTATACAGCCCGATATGTACCGAGGAAAACTGTGGACGATGCGGCAATACGCTGGATTTTCTACCGCCGAGGAGAGCAACCAACGCTACCATTATTTACTTTCCCAAGGAGTAAGTGGCCTTAGTGTGGCTTTTGATTTACCTACACAAATAGGGTACGATAGCGATCATCCATTGGCCGAAGGCGAAGTAGGGAAGGTAGGCGTAGCTATTGATAGTTTGGAAGATATGCAAGTGCTGTTTAAAGGCATAGAATTGGAAAAGGTGAGCACCAGTATGACCATTAACGCTACAGGTTTTATTTTGCTAGCGTTGTACACAGCATTGGCCAAACAGCAAGGGGCCGACCTATCTAAAATATCGGGCACTATACAAAACGATATATTAAAGGAATACGCAGCCCGTGGAACCTACATCTATCCGCCCAAGCCAAGCATGCGTATCATTACCGATATTTTTGAATGGTGTAGCACCACACTGCCAAAGTGGAACACTATTTCCATAAGTGGTTACCATATTAGGGAGGCAGGAAGTACGGCCGTGCAGGAAATAGCATTTACGCTTAGCAACGGTAAGGCCTATGTGAAAGCCGCTTTGCAAAAGGGATTGGATATTAATGTATTTGGAAAACGACTAAGCTTTTTCTTTAATGCACACAACGATTTATTTGAAGAAGTAGCCAAATTTAGAGCTGCCAGAACCATGTGGGCACAGATAATGAAGGAACTAGGTGCTACCGACCCTAAAGCCCTGATGCTACGTTTTCATACCCAAACTGGCGGTAGTACCCTTACAGCACAGCAGCCCCAAAATAATATCAGCAGGGTTACCCTACAAACCCTTGCGGCCGTATTGGGCGGTACCCAAAGTTTGCATACCAACGGTTTTGATGAGGCCTTGAGTTTACCTACGGAGGAAGCAGCCAAAATTGCCTTGCGTACACAGCAAATTGTAGCGTTTGAAAGTGGTGTGACACATACGGTAGACCCACTAGCGGGTAGTTTTTATGTGGAACAACTCACCCAAGAAATTGCAGAAAAAGCATGGGATTTAATTGCCACCATTGATGCTATGGGTGGCAGTGTAGCAGCTATAGAAGAGGGTTTTATGCAAGATGAAATAGCCCGAAGTGCTTACCAATACCAACGTGCCATAGAAAACGGCGATAAAATAATTGTAGGTGTAAATAAGTTTACCACCGAGGAAATAAATAACACACCTGTGTTCAGGGTGAATGATAGTATACGACAAGTACAAGCCGAAAAATTGGCCAGTCTAAAAACCCGTAGAAATAACGATGCAGTGGCTGCTGCCTTGCAAGCCATAGCCACGGCGGCTAACAGCGGAACCAATTTAATGCCACATGTAGTACATGCCGTAGAACAATTGGCTACCCTAGGCGAAATAGCCGATGTGCTACGCAAAGAAATGGGAGAGTACCAAGGGTAGCGTATATTTAAGGTTAAAATGACTGCCATGAAGTTTATTTCTTTCTGCATTGCGTTTATAGCAGGAGCTGTTTCCCTGCAAGCACAAACATTGTGGGTGGGTACTTACACAAATAATACTGGTAGTAAGGGAATTTATAGCTACAGTTTTAATGATAGTACAGGCAAACTAGTACCCTTGGCCGTGAACGAAAATATTAGCAATCCTAGTTATTTAGCTCTTTCTGCCAATAAGCAATTTTTATATGCGGTAAACGAAAATACCGAAGGTACAGTGCAGGCATTTCAAGTGCAAAAGGGCGGATTATTGCAGCCCATAAACTCCGTTAGTACCCAAGGTATGCACCCGTGCTTTATAAGCGTAAATAGTACCAATCAAAAAATAAATATTGCCAATTACAGTAGCGGAAATTGGGTGCAAATACAGGTGTTGGCCGATGGTAGTTTGGGCAAAACCCAGTTAAATGTTACCCATAAAGGCAGCGGCGTAAACAAGGAACGGCAGCAAACTCCACACGTGCACCAAACCATTTTTTCACCGGATGAAAAGTATATTGTAGTAACCGATTTGGGCGTAGATAGTTTATACCTACACCGTTTTGAAGTACCCAAAGGCAGTAGTGCCACACCATGGTTTAAAGTGGCTACTACACCAGGCGGCGGGCCAAGGCATTTGGTGTTTCACCCTACCAATCCGTGGTTTTATTTATTGGAGGAACTTACGGGCAACGTGACGGGCTTTATGTATAAGGATGGTATAGCAAAAGCTTTTCAGCGGGTGGCTAGTAGTAAAAAGGAAAATGCTTTTAAGGGTAGTGCCGATATTCATATTTCGCCGGATCGCAAGTACCTATACGCTAGCAACCGTGGCGAGGTAAATAGTATAGCTGTTTTTGAAATTGCAAAAACAGGAACACTACAAATGGTACAAGAAATAAAAACGGTGGAAGCCCCTAGAAACTTTACCATTCACCCTAACGGCCAATGGCTATTAGTAGCGGGCATGAAGGAAAATGCCATTGCTTGCTATAAAATTAATAAACAAACAGGCGAGTTACACCTACACGAAACCGTGAAAAACGTACCCTCGCCTGTATGCGTAGTATGGCAATAATTTAGCGGAACGAATAGCCTAAGCCTACGGCAGCAAAAGGAAATATATCGCCATCGGTATTAATGGTAGGTACAAAACCTATTCTAAAACTAAAACCTCCATCTACCGGTTGGCGGCGGTACATAAAAGTGGCGTTCCCTGTGAGGTTGCCTTGCGTATAGTCGTTATAATTCAATATGCTAGAGGGACGACTCAATATTGTTCCGCCTACACCTACTTCAAACATATTTGGGCTATTGGGGCGGCCAAAAAGATAATTCACACCTAGTGGTACCGTGATTACGGTATTGGTTCTAGTGGTGAAAAACATGTTGTTCGTAAACTCGGTTTCATCTACCAAGGTAAAACCTAAACCGGCACGGTAGCCAAAGCCTAGTCGCTCTTTCGATTTAAAACGCTGGTCGAAATTTGCCGAGAACAAAATTCCCGGACCACCAAATTCTGCAAAAAATGTTTTGTTAGCTTCCTTGGTGTTGTTGGTTTGTGCATGTAATAAAAGGCTAGAACCTAAGGCTAGCACAAGGGTGTACAGGTAACGCATAGTGTATTTTTGTTGCAAGAATAACTATTCAGTCGTTTTACTGCACTCTACCACCACCGAAAAAAAAGTTAATATTTTGCTACTACGCCTGTATAGGTCTGTGGGGTAATGGCCTTTAAAGTAGCCTTTAATTCTGCTGATATTTTTAACTTATTCACAAAGCTGTGAATGGTTTTTTTATCAATAGCGGCTTGGCCACGGGTAAGTTCCTTTAATGCCTCGTAGGGGTTGGGGTAGTTTTCTCTTCGTAAAATGGTTTGTATAGCTTCTGCTACTACGGCCCAGTTATTCTCTAAATCGGCTTGTATTTTTGCCTCGTTTAAAATAAGTTTTTGCAAGCCCTTTTCTATACTTTTTAAAGCAAGAAAACTATGCCCCACGGGCACACCTAAATTTCTTAAAACGGTAGAGTCGGTGAGGTCG
>RDXK01000134.1 GCA_004292605.1 Bacteroidota bacterium | reverse complement strand
AAATTTTGTTGTGTTCATTGCTTAATGTTTTAGTTTGTTCCAAATTTCTTTTGCTTTGTCAATGTCATTTTGTTGGCTTGATTTGTCGCCACCAATTAGTAGAATTATTATTTTTCCATCTTTCTCTTTAAAGTAGATTCTGTAAACTTTTGCTTAGTTAATTCTCAATTCTCTTATGCCGTCCCCAATTGGTTTACAGTCCCCAAAATGTTCGTCTTTTTCTAACTTTTGAATTCTAAATAAGATTTTAGCTTTCGCTGTTAGGTCGTTTAGTTTTCGTAACCATTTATCAAACTCAATCGTTTTTTCGATGTAAAGCATTGTAAGCCTGTATTCATTTGGATACAAACTTAAGGCCAAATAGTATTTGAGTTGAATTAATTTTTGCGATTGGTGTTTAGTCTACAATAACGCACTGGTGTGAGTTTATACCCTTGACTTGCCATACTTAGTTCTAAAATACCTCAGTTAAGTTTATAAAAAGCCCTCTGGAACCACCGGCTCCAATAGCATAATCGACTGCCAAATTGGTGGCCGATTTTTTATTCAGCTTTATGCGTAAACCAGAGCCTCCACCAGGATGTATCCGCGTAAACCGGTTAGAGGGCCAATCGGTTACCGACTGTGCATTGGCAAAAACTACAGCACCTAAAAATCCGTTTTGGGTTAATGAAAATCTATACTCACTTTCCAAGTACAATAAGTTTTGGCCCCTGAATCGAGCTTGCATATATCCACGTCCTTTATTGCCCGTAGCATCCCAGCCAGTACTAGGAAGTTCTAAATAAGGAGCAGGTGAATTAAAGGTAAACCAACCCATACCCCAAAAAGCCAAGATGTTCTTTTTGCCTACGGGCAAATATTTACGTGTATCTACCGTAAGCGAGTGCCATTCAGTATTGCTACCCAACAACCTCAAATTTTGTAAAAACTGAATGTTTAAAAAATGCGAACCTGCTACGGGGTTGTTCTCGTTACTTCTGGTATCCGACAAAATACCAATGCCCAGCCCAGATGATGTGGTGCTGCTCCTGCTCCCCCATTGTTTAAAATCCGAATCGGAACCGTCGGGATTTCCTTGTTCCTTAATGTTAAAAAAATGATTTAGTACATACCCACCGCCCACTAGCCAATTAGCAGCTACTTTTCTATAAACAAATTCGCTTATACGAAGCATATTGTAATCAATCAGATTCTCGTTCGACAATTTTGACGAACCACCTAAACCAAAAGTAGGTTGTGGATATACAATGTATCGATAATCGCCCATGAAAACAGTTTTGTTTCCAGGACGCCATATCGTGTGATCAGTTTCCAATAAATATTGCTGTAAAGCCGTACCAGTACCTGAAATATTAAAAGTACTTTGGTATTGATTTGCATCTTTACTGGTAGCCCACAATCTATTGGCCGACACGGAGGCAGCAAACCCAGTTTGAGGGGTAAAACTTGGCATTGGAAGAACCGTCCAAGCTGCTTTATTTTCTGAAGTATCTAAATTGGAATCAATAGCCTTTTTTCTGCTGATATATTTGCGATAATAGTCTGTCAAATCCATTTCTTGTTTCACTCCCAAGCTATCTACTTGGGCATAAGCAGTGCTAGATAACAGTAACGGTTGCACTAAAAATTGTAGCCAAATCCATTTCCAAACCTGTGTTTTGTTCATGGCGTAAAACTAGCTGCCTAATCTGCTAACATTTCTTTAAAAATTGTTATTCATTATCAAGTAATTGTTAAAGCGATGGAAAATAAAAAACCGCCTAACACTTATGTACAGGCGGTTTTGCAATGTATTTACAGTAATTACTATCTACTAATCTTCATAAGCGGCAAACACAAACGGAGCAGAATCCTTGAAGCTTGCACTGCTTTCGCCGGCGTATACTTCATACTTATCTAGTGTGAGTTTTTTCACTTTTGCAGTAGCCGAAAAATCCATCTTTTTAAAATCTACCCAAACCACATTAGGGCTAAGTACATTTTCAAAATAGTACACCATGTTTTTATGATCGGCCACGGTACGCCATCTAGTGCTTGAAATATTAGGTTCCGTATCGGAGGAAATACCAAACGGTACGGAGCAGTTTCTAATCACACTAAACACACTTGCCAAAGCTATACGTGTATTATCGGTTTTAGGAATAGCGTGTATGTAGTACGATGCTCTTACAAAACGGTCGGCCGCACGGTTAGTACCCGGTAACATGATATCGCCTTTAATACCTTTCCAGTACGTGTTAATGGCTAATTGCTCATCAAACACCGGAGAGTTGGTCATGGCTACATACTTTCTGTCGTGGTGTATGGTTAATTTACCATCAATGTATTCTAAAATAGCATTATCTCCCGTAGCATCCGATAATGATAAGTGCACCGTAGAAAATATTTTAGTGCCCGGTATATGAGCCGACACTACAATAAATTCATCTTTTTTAAACGCTGCTACAGCCTCCGCCACGGTAGAAAAATTATCTAAAGCATATTGCAACCATAGCGATATGGCTAAAATTTTCTTTTGTTTATTAGCCGCTATTTCAGGGTATTTGCTTTCTACCAACCAAAGCATGTTTCCTGCCAAACCCTTTTCATTCATACCATCGCTTGATGCTATGTCCCAGGAAGTGGTAACCAAACTACCGTATTTGGAAGTCCATTTTACCGACTGTGCTCCCGCTTCTCCCGTACGGGCAATGCCTTTGGGCAAAAGCCACAAGTTGGCCGGAATTTCACCCTTCCAATCCATGGAGCGGGCTGTGATAATATTACCATTGGGGCCTTGGTAAACTACCCTTGTACAAGCATCTGTAATTTGGGTGCTTAGCAGCCAGGCACAGGCACTTAGGGCTGTAAATAATTGTTTACGCATACTGTATTTTTAAAATTTGTTGGTTAGTTAAATGTACTTGTTTTACCCCATTCACAAAATAGAAAAAGCGGTAAGGTTAGTTATTGAAAAAATCTCGGCGTCGGTTAATTTTTAAATCTCGTAAAATACCGCTCTTTGGGTTTATGGTAATATTAAAGCTTCTAAACTGCCCTAAACTTAGGTTTACGGCTAGCTGCCAGCAGTGCATTTCCCGAGTAATAAACATGGTTACATTTTGCAAACGGCTCTGCGAAAAATTGTAAAACGTACTACCACCCACTTTCCATTTAGGCGTTAAACTAAAATCGCCGCTAATATTAAAGTTGGCATTCAATCTATTGTCGAACCCACTAAAATCGGCCCTTGGTTGTTTTAAATAATTCAAAGCAAACTGTAGTGTTACATTCCATGGAATATTAAAATCTACAAACTCGGCAGGGTTTTGGCGTACAAATTCTAGCTGACGCTGTTGCTCATCGGGTGTCATGGTACGGTCCGGCTGTACCCTATCCTTATCCGCTTTTTTATCGTCCTTTTTCTTGCTTTGCAAGCTGGTATTAAAAGCCAAATTAGCGGTAGTAAACGTACCCGGCAACCGCAACACTCGGGTTCTTTGTCCAAACCTATTTAGCTCGTAAGGCTCCACTGTACCGCCACCCGTGATGTTCAATTTTTCAAACAATGTAGTTCTAAAATTGATGCTGATGGGTTGCAATTGGCAGGTATCGGCTAAAAAGTTATATCCACTATTGATGCTCAAACCATCTATTAATTTTACCTTTTTAGTGGCTTTGCCGCTGGTATCGGTTTTATCCAGCACTTTCATTTCAAAAAGGTTGTCTATACCAAAGGTCATACCCCCAAAAGTGCCCTCACCAAAGGCTCCACCCACCGCTCCTGCAAAACGTGATAAACGTACCGTTCTGCCACTAGTATCCACCTGTACATTGTAATGGTCTCTTCTTGCCAAATCGGGCTTATAACTCACGCCCACAAAGGGTTTAATTTCATGGCGGATGGCCTTTACATTGCCTTTTTTGAAATTTACGGTACCAAATACACGGGTGTTGGCGGTAAGACTGAAATTTATATCTGCCGCTCTAAACAAACCTCTGCCCAAGCTGGTATCCACTTTTTGAAATTTATCGTTCCAAGCCAGATCGATGGTTTGCCCATACCAGCGTTCGCTATAGCTAACCCCTGGCGATAAAATAATGGGCCCCAAAGCAGGTAACGCCAAGGTAATAGGAATATTATGCTGTGCACCCCACTGTGTGGTATCTAACAAACGCTGTAGGTTAATGTTGCTATCTCTAAACGTAGTGTTCGATTGTAGCGTACCGCTATAGCTTACCCCAAGCTTTTCGTACCATTTTTCAGCACCTACTCTTTCCTTTTTCGCAAAGGGGTAAAGGGTGGTCATATTAAACGTAAGCGTAGGCAAGTTTAAAGTTACCAAACGGGTATTGCTATTTTGGCTATGCATAGCACCTACACTTAAGTTGTATTTGCCTTGGTTCCAGCTTTTGGTGTATTGGATGGAGCTTGTAAGCATATTGGTAACGTTCAGCGCTGCATTGTTTGGAATAAATTGATTAAACCTTGTACTACCAGCCCTTACATTGGCAGAAAAACTAGTTCCTGGCCGGGCTTTTGAATCGGTAGAATGCGACCAGATAATATTAAAAGTACTTCCGGTAATAAATTCAGGGGTTTGCACATTCGGTCGCACTGCTGCAGAGTTTAAAATTCTGGAGCGTTGTAATTGTAAGGCAAAATTACCCGTGTAGCGGTACCTGCGAAAATATTTAGGGTTGATATTCAAGTTCCAACCTCCGTAGCTATATAAGTTGCCTTGCACAGTAGCATCTACATAATCGTTGATCACTTTATAATACCCCAACCCTTCCAAACCAATACCAAAACTTGGGTTGGTGGCAAAAGCAGGTGGTAAAATACCCGATTGCCGCCCCCGCGACATAGGGAAAATACCAAACGGCAGCACTATGGGCAAAGGCACATCTTCAAAAACAGGAAATGTGGGGCCTGCAACCGCAAACTTGTTATTAATAACTTTGATTTTCGATGTTTTGAACCCAAAATGCGGATGATCAAGGTTACAAGTAGTAAACACACTATTGGCCCCGTAGGCTACATCTTTATCTACCCTTTTTAAAACTCTGGCGTTGATGTACATATCGCCTTCCTGGTAAAAGGAATTTTTCAATTGCCCCTTTTGGGTATTCATATTAAAGAAAATAGTATCGTTGATACTTTTACTTTCACCTTGAATAATGGTGGGCTTATTCTGCATACTACCATCGGCAGTATCTATACTTCCGTAGGCTTTTACTACATTGGTAGCCTGGTCAAAATCTACCACTTGAGAGGTTAACTTTACATCAGACTGTGTAATTTTTGCCTTGCCGTATAATAAAAAACGTTTGGCATCTATCATTATAATCCCACTATCCTCGGCCTCGTATTCTACAGGGGCATTGAGAGAATCAGGACTGGTGTTTAAGGTATCTATTTTTTGAACCACTGTATCGCCACTCTTTTTTAGGATAGATGTATCCTTTAAGGCTTTGATGGCTTTTTGCGTGGAATCCTTTGCTGGCTTAGCCGTTTTGCCCCGAACCTGAGCATACGCAGCTGGTGTAGATATCAGCAAAATAAACAGCATACTTATTAACAGCTTCGCCATGCTGAATTTTGAAACAATATTTTTGAAGAGTATGCTCATGCAGATAATTAGCAAAAATAGCGGTTGATACAATACCAAACCGTACCATTAACAATAGAAGCACAATGAAGATAGTTACTTACATATTTTTTTTACTCACGTGTTTTATAGGTGGTGCAGCTAACGCACAGAAAACCAACACATTAAACACAATAGTGATAGATGCCGGGCATGGCGGGTACGATATTGGTGCCAAAGGCGATGTTACTGATGAAGCCACCATTACCCTAGCCATAGCCAAACAACTAAAAGCGAGGTTAAAACAAGTACTACCCGATGTAAAAGTGGTAATGACAAGGGAAGACGAAAACCTACCCCGTAACGTACAAAACCATAAAGAGGCCAACCGTGTACGTGCAGAAATAGCCAATGAAGCCCGAGGCGATTTATTTATTTCCATCCACGTAAACAGTGCACAGTCAAAATACAAACTGATACCGGATGGCACCGAGGAAAAAACCGTGTACGTAAAAAAAGGCCGAAAAAAAGTAGCTAAAACCAAAACAGTAACCAAGTATAAAAAAGTGAGGGTTCCACCTACAATTACCGGCACGGAAACCTATGTGTGGGCTAGTAATAAAAGCGACTCGAAAAAACAGTTTGTAACCAAAACCGCCGAAGATATGTACGGCGAAAGTGAGGC
The DNA here is from genome assembly GCA_004292605.1 of Bacteroidota bacterium. Lineage (GTDB taxonomy): Bacteria > Bacteroidota > Bacteroidia > Chitinophagales > Chitinophagaceae > UBA10646. The sequence continues at coordinate 13,122 of RDXK01000134.1, read as the reverse complement.
CGCCTCTCCCAACGGCTTCACACCAGAAGAACTTATTTTGGCCAGTATACGCACTAGAAAATTTTTTGACAGAAGCATTTTACTAGCGGAATTGGTACAAGAAGAGTTTACCAAACAAGGCCGGCGAAACTTAGGTGTAAAACAACGCAATAACGAGGGAATTTGGGTACTACAGGCCACGGCCATGCCCAGCATTTTAGTGGAAACCGGTTTTATTTGCACACCAGATGACGAGGCCTATTTAGATAGTGAGAACGGCCAGCAAGAGGTAAGCTACGCCATTATGCGTGCTATACTACGCTATAAAGAAGCGTTAAAAAATAACATCATAAAATAACGGGTATACCTAATACCTAGCGGCAGCACGTTCTATTATCGTTCATTGGTGTATATTGCCCAATGCGTTAAATGGTAACTATGTTCAAAAAACTAGCTTTTCCGGTTTTTGTGGGTATGGCTGTGGTATTTTCCTTGGCGTATAAGCCTGTGGCTCCCCTTAGCGAAAAACCACTTAAAACCATCGTAATAGATGCGGGCCACGGCGGACACGATTTTGGTGCACCGGGTACCTACTCCCACGAAAAAGATATTGCCTTAGCCGTAACTTTACAGTTGGGTAAACTTATTCAAGAAACCATGCCCGATGTAAATGTGGTATACACCCGTACCAGCGATATTTACCAACACCCTACCGTAAAAGCTAATATTGCTAACAATAACAAAGGCGACTTATTTGTATCTATCCATTGCAATAGTGCGGACCCTATTACCCACCGAGAATTTATTGGGTACGAGAAAGAAACCTATTATAAAGGCAAAGGGAAAAAACGCAAAAAATACACCAGAACCGTTCCTAAATACCGTGTATACAAGGAGCCCAACCCCGCTAAAGGTACCGAAACCTATATTTGGGGGGCCGATAAGCATGATGAAAAACTAGTAACCATGCGAGAAAATGAGGCTCTATACTTGGATAGTACGCTAGCAGAACAAGTAAAAGATTTTGACCCGAACGACCCCAGTAAAAAAATACTGTACACACTAAAAACAAAACAATTTTTTAACCGTAGCGCCAGCCTAGCACTCACCATTGAAGATGAGTTTAAAAACATTGGTAGAATTAGCCGAGAAGCACGCCAACGCCAAAAAGGAATTTGGGTACTTCAAGCCACTGCCATGCCAAGCGTACTAATAGAATTAGGTTATATAAGTAACAAGGAAGAGGAAGACTATTTAAACAGTGCCGAGGGGCAGCAACAGTTAGCCACTGCCATATTAAAAGCTATACAACGCTACAAGTTTTCCTTACAGCATGGTGGCAACCCAGAAACCACCCCTAACACGCAATAATTAAACTGTATACATTTGTAGCACAATACAAGGCACACATGAAGTGGAATAATGAAACCAAAATAGGTGTATTAGCAGTAGTAGCCATCTCCTTATTTTATATAGGTTTTAAATATATCAAAGGCATCAACTTATTTCAACGGGGTAATTTTGTATACGTTAGTTATACCGACACCAAAGGTTTACTCCCTAGTAATCCGGTAATGGCCAATGGCTTACAAGTAGGTGCCGTATACGATATAGAACCCAATGGCACCAAACTAGATAAACTAGTGGTAGCCATAAAACTAAATGGCACTTACGATATTCCTAAAAACTCTATTGCGTATTTAAAAACAGCCGCTTTAGGTGGTAGTTCTATTGAAATACAATTGGGCGATAGCCCTACTAATATTGCCAAAAACGATACCCTTGCGGGAATTATTGATGGTGGTTTGCTAGAAACACTGAGCAAACAAGCCATGCCACTTTCGCAAAAATTAGATAAATCGTTGGCAGAACTGCAAACCTTATTGGGTAAAACCAACCAAACTTTTGATTCTGCTTCTAGCAAAAATTTACAAGCGGCCATTGCCAATTTCGCTAAAATATCTGCCAATTTAGTGGCTACCACACAAGCCCTACAAGCTATGGTAGCTAACCAAAATAGTAGCTTGCAAAAAACGCTGGCCAATGCGGAAAACTTTAGCAAAAACTTGGCCGATAATAACGCAAAAATTACTGCCACACTTAGCAATATTGAAGCCACTACCGATAAGCTTGCAAAAAGTAATATCGATGGAATGATTAATAAGCTAGATGCCTCTGCAGAAGCCTTGCAAACTACCATGCAAAAGCTCACCACTACAGAGGGTACTGCCGGTAAACTCCTCAACGATGACGAGCTGTATAGAAATTTAGCCAATACTATTTTAAGCTTAAACATATTGATGGACGATTTACGTGCCCACCCCAAACGCTACGTACAATTATCTGTTTTTGGGAAAAAAGATAAAGGCAATTATTTAACCGCCCCATTGCCGGTGGATAGCACAAAAAAATAACCTATGCGTATTGGTGTATTGCTAATAGCCCTGTGCTTAAGTGTGGGCTTTGTGTATGCTCAGGATAGCACCAGCAAAAGCTACATTTTTGTTCGGCAGGCTGAACGATTGCGATTGCAAAAAATAGATTCCCTTACTGAGCTCAATACCGCGGCTGGTAATGTTTTTTGCGAACAAGGACGTACTAAATTTTACTGCGATAGTGTGGTGATTAATAGATACACCAATGAGCTACAAGCTTTTGGAAAAGTACATATTAACGATGCCGATAGCGTTCATATTTATGGCGATTATTTACAATATTTTGGTAAAACAAAACAAGCCGTAGTAAACGGTAATGTAAAACTATCCGACGGTAAGGGAACGCTGTACACCCAAAACCTTACCTACGATGCCGTAAATAAAACTGGGGTGTATAAAAATGGCGGTCGCCTTGTAAATAAAGGTACCGTACTAACCAGCGATGAAGGTGTATACAATGGCGAATTAAGAGATGTACTGTTTAGAAAAAATGTACGCCTGAAAGATCCGAACTACAACCTTACAGCAGATTCCCTTTTGTACAATACCTATACCGATATTGCTACATTTATTACCAAAACCACTATAAAAAATGCCGACCAAGTAGTAATTACACAAAGTGGGTATTACGACTTGAAAAACAAGAAAAGTTATTTTGCCCAGCGGCCCATTATTAAAGATGGTAGCACTACCCTAATTGCCGATGAAACTGCTAGCGATGAAGCTACAGGCTTTGCCGAAGCCCGTGGCACCGTTATTTTAAAGGATACCGCCGAGGGTACGGTTATTTATGCAGGCAACATAAAAACCAATAAAAAGGAAAAAACATTTTTGGCTACGCAAAATCCGGTGGCGGCATTAAAGCAAGAAACGGATTCCTTATTCATAGCTGCCGATACACTTTTTTCAGGATTATTATCCAATTTGGTGGGCTACAAACCGGTAACGAATATTACATCAGATACTCTGGCATTTATAAGCAAAGCAATGGCTTTGGCGGATAGCAACAGAAACAGATATTTGGAGGCTTATTACCATGTAAAAATTTACAGCGATAGTTTGCAAGCCGTATGTGACAGTATGTTTTACACCACCTACGATAGTGCCTTTAGATTGCTAACTCAACCATTGGCATGGGCCCAAGGCAATCAAGTAAAGGGCGATACCATGTATGTGTTTACTAAAAATAAACAGCCGCTTAGTTTAAAGGTTTTTGAAAACGCATTGGCTATTAACAAAGCACAAGCAGGTTTTTTAAACCAAATAAAGGGCCGAACCATCAATGGCACTTTTAAAGATGGCGTGATACATTTTTTACGGGCTAAAGGCGCCGCAGAAAGTGTGTACTACCCAGAAGATGAGAATAAAAAACTCATTGGTGTAAACAAATTATCGTCGGATGCTATTGAAGTATATTTTGTAAACCAAAAACCCGAACGCATTAAAACAATTAGGGATGTTAAGGGTAAGATGTACCCAATTAGGCAAGCCGACCATGCCAAACTAATGCTACGTGGTGTAAAGTGGGAAGCAGAACGCCAACCCACTAGTAAAAAAAGTTTATTTAAACAATAAGGTATGCTCCGAGTAACAAGAAGAATTAAGAAAAACTTGGTAAGTGCTGCTCTCCGTTTTATGAAAGATGCTCGTTCCATCGGCATTCTTTTATTAGCATGTACCTTTTTATCACTCATTATAGCCAATTCGCCATGGGCGGCATACTACCAAAATTTTTGGCATTGGGATGTGTTTGGTGGCACCGTTCACTTTTTGCCACATTCTATAGAACATTGGGTAAACGATGCTGGCATGGCCGTTTTCTTCTTTTTGGCTGGTATGGAAATTAAAAGAGAACTTACCACCGGCGAATTAAGTACAAGGGAGCAAGCTACCCTACCCATAGGTGCTGCCCTTGGTGGTATGATAGTGCCTGCCCTACTATACTCCTTATTAAACAAGGGTACCGATTTTAGAAATGGTTGGGGCGTGCCTATGGCTACCGATATTGCTTTTTCCTTGGGTATAGCCAGTTTGCTAGGCAAAAAAGTACCTGTTTCCCTAAAAATATTTTTAACTGCCTTAGCCATTGTAGACGATTTAGGCGCCATTATAGTGATAGCATTTTTTTACGGGGCGGCTGTAAATATGCTATGGCTATTGCTCACACTGGTAGTAGCTGCTTTAATATATTTTATAAACAAAAAAATTACCACATTCGGTTGGGTGCAAATAGTGTTAGGCATTGTATTGTGGGTGTGTATGTTTAATAGTGGTGTGCATGCTACGGTAGCTGGTGTGGTGTTTGCGTTTTTACTGCCGCAAGCATGGTTAAACCCACTGGAGCATAAACTTCACTTGCCGGTATATTTTGCTATTATGCCCGTTTTTGCATTAGCTAATACAGCTATCACCCTACAGGCCGATGCTGTTTCTGCCCTCGGCAGCTCCTTAAGCACCGGTATTTTTGCGGGCTTAGTAATAGGCAAACCTTTAGGTATAAGTTTATTCTGTTACTTTTTATTAAAATACAAATGGGCTAAACTACCCGCCAATACTAGCTTTCAGCAAATTATTGGGGCGGGTATGCTAGCAGGTATAGGTTTTACCATGAGCATATTTATTGCTACGCTAGCGTTTTCGGATGTGCAGGTGCAGCAAACAGCCAAACTAGCTGTTTTGATAGCTTCATTAATTTCTATGGCTATTGGTTATATTTGGCTGCAAAACATTTCTACCCGTTCGCACAATAAAAGCTTGGCATAATTTCCTAAACCCTACATATGCTTAAAAAAGAAAGGCAGGCATATATACTGCAACAAATAAACCTACATAACAAAGTATTATCTACCGATTTGTGTACGCAATTAAACGTATCGGAAGATACCGTTCGACGCGATTTGCAAGAACTTGCCGAAGAAGGCAAACTAGTAAAGGTACATGGCGGGGCTTTGAGTACCAGCTACCATATATCGTTCAATAATACCAATATCTACTCCTTGCCAGAGAAGCAACGGATAGCCCATAAAACCTTACCACTGATAAAAGATGGTATGGTAATTCTATTATCGGGCGGTACCACTATTAGGGAATTAATAAAAAGTTTGCCCGAAAATCTGTCGGCCACCTTTATTACCGTAAGTGTAAGTTCTGCCTTGGAACTATTGGATCATCCCAACTGTGAAGTAATATTTATAGGCAACAAGCTTAATAAGTCGGCCCAAATTAGTGTAGGTGCAGAAGTAATAGAAAAGTTGAAATACATCAAGGCCGATTTGTGTATTCTAGGTACCAACAGTATTCACCCTACGGAAGGTATTACCGATTTAGAGTGGGAAATTATTGAGGTAAAAAAGGCCATGATTCAGGCAAGCACCAAAGTAGTTAGTTTGGCTATTAGCGAAAAACTAAATTCTGTGCAGAAATATAAAGTATGCCCCACTTATGCCATTCACTACCTAATTACGGAGCTAGAACCTAGTGCCGCCGAATTATCGGCTTACGCTTTGGCAGGTGTACAGGTATTGTAACTACCTGAATACCATGTAGTTACAAATTATCAGAAACGCTGCATCCGTTTTATGCGTTTTTTTCCACGGTAATATGACTAATTGTTAAAAAAAAACATGGTTTAGTAACATTATTTGTTAAATATTTTACCATATTTACATATTAATAGTGCTTGCTTGCATGTTTTTGCGGTTTTTAAAACCGTTTTCTGCCAGTGTGCCCTAGTTTTTAATTCATACATCAACTCTTAAATAAACCAAGTATGCGAAAATTCGACTTTCTGAAGCCGATTTTACTGTTCTTGTGCTGCTTGCCATTATGGGCACTAGCGCAGGACATGACAGTGAGTGGTTTGGTGACAGACCAAACCGATGGAACTCCTTTACAAAGCGTAACCGTACGTGTAAAGGGTACCAATATTGCCGTTCAAACCAATTCGGCGGGGTACTACTCCATCAAAGCCGGAAAAGGTAAAATCCTTGTATTTAGCTACATTGGCTACAATACTGTAGAGGAAAAAATTGGCGACAATGCATCGTTAAACGTAAGCATTGCGAACGATGACAAGCGCCAAAACGAAGTAGTGGTAACTGCCTTAAACATTAAGCGTGATAAGCGAAGTTTAGGTTACAGCACTGCCGAAGTAAAGGGTGAGGAATTGGCTGCCACCAACCGTGAAAACATTTTCACATCATTGGCTGGTCGTATGCCGGGTATCACCGTTACCCCTACATCTGGTACAGTGGGTGCCTCTGCACAAATTGTATTACGTGGTTTTAACTCCGTAGGTTTAAATAACCAGCCTTTGTTAGTAGTAGATGGTGTGCCATTTAACAATGAAACCTTTAACCAAGGTAATTTGGTGAGTGACTTACCAAACCGTAACAGCGATTACACCAACCGTGGTGCGGATATTAACCCAGAAGATATTGATAATGTAACCATCCTAAAAGGTCCTGAAGCAGCTGCTTTATACGGGGTTTTAGGTGCTAATGGTGCTATATTAATAACTACCAAAAAAGGTAAGCCCGGCCGCGGAAAAATTACTTACGATGTAAATACCCGTTTCGACCGTGTGAACCTAAATAGAATGCCAGAAATTCAGCGAGTGTATGATCAAGGTGCCAATGGTATTTTTGATATTGTTACACGAAACACCTTCGGACCACGATACCGTTCAGGTACAGAATTTTACGATAATTTCGGCAACTTCTTCCAAACCGGTAGAATGACAAGGCATAACCTTAGTGTGGAAGGTGCTGGTGATAAAACTACCTATCGCTTTAGCGGTCAATATACCGATCAAGATGGTACAGTACCGAACACGAACTTCCGCAGATTGAACTTACGTTTAAACTCTAGCACTAGAGTATTGAATAAGATAGATGTAAGTACCTCCTTCGCTTACTTTAATAGCGTTGTAAACAAACCTAGCCGTGGTGATGGTGGATTGTTTATTGCTTTGATGCAATGGCCTATTGACGACGATGTAAGGAACTTCTTAAATTCAGATGGTACTAAAAGAAATATTCAGCCTAACCAATTTGCCGCTGAAATTGACAACCCGTTTTTTGATTTGAATTTTAATAGAAACCGCGATAGAAGCAACCGCTTTACTGGAGCCATTAACATCAACGCCGATGCTACCAGCTGGTTACAGTTAAGTGCACGTTTGGGTGCCGATTTTACTAGCGATGCTGGTAACATATTTATTCATCCACGTTCATTTACTTCGGTATCATCTGGTGCAGGTTTAAACCGCGGTAGAATTGAGAATTACAATAACAACTTACTGCTTTTAAACTATCAGTTTGTAGCTACGGTTAAACAACAGTTTGGAAAATTCAAAACTACCTTCCGTGTGGGTACATCTTTGGATGACAGTAAAAGGTCAACATCTAGCGTAAGAGGTGATAGTTTATTTATACCCGACTTTAATTCACTCGATAATACTAACCCCACTTTCCAGCGTTTGCGACAATCCGACCAATTACGTCGTATAATGGGCGTATTTGGAGAGTTGAGCGTAAACTATAACAACTTAGTTTATTTGACACTTGCTGGAAGAAACGATTGGGCATCTCCATTACCCCAACAGAATCGTTCATTCTTTTATCCAACTGGAAGTTTGAGTTTTGTGGCCAGTGATTTAAAACCAATTAAAGAAGCCACCAAAAATTGGTTAGATATCTTACGTTTACGTGCTAGTATAGCTCGCACCAATCGTTTTCCTACACCCTACTTAAACCAAGCTGCATTTGTAATTCAGCCAGTATCGGGGGGAGGCTTTGGCTACAGTTTTTTTGCACCCAACCCAGATTTAAAGCCTGAAAAACAAACCACTACCGAGGTAGGATTTGAGGCTAAATTCCTGAAAGGCCGTATAGGTATTGATTTTGCGTACTATAATACTTTGGTAAAAGATCAAATTGGGCAGTTACTTCGTTTAAGTTACGGAACAGGTTTTGTATTGAATACACAAAACTTTACCGATACACGTAACTGGGGTACCGAAGTTCAATTGATGGTAATGCCAATTAAGAACAAAAACTTTAGCTGGACTACCACCTTCAACTTTAACCGGATGCGTAACAGGGTTGAAAGAATGCCGGCTAATTTACCAGAATTTTATGTAAGTGATACTTGGATTACGAACTCTCGTGGTAGTATGTTCCCGAACGGAACTACCACAGCTATTGGCGGAAATACTTACGCACGAAACAACCAAGGGGATATAATTATTAATCCGGCCACTGGTTTTCCGTTAATAAATACTAGCTATGTAAAAATTGGCGAGCGTAACCAGAATTATACCGTGGGTATTAACAACCAGTTTTCTTACAAAAATTGGAGCATAAGTATGCTGTGGGATTATAGAAACGGTGGTGATATTTTCAACGCCAATGAATTGTTTCTCACTCGCCGAGGATTAAGCACCAGAACCTTGGATAGAGAAACTCCAAGAATTATACCGGGTGTGCTGAACGATGCCAATGTAAACAGTGCTAATCCTACCCGAAATACCATTGCAGTTACACCGATGTATCGCCAAGATTATTGGTCTACCATCGGCGAGGAAGAATTTATCGAACGAAATGTAAACTGGTTACGTTTGAGGGACATTACAGTGTCTTATAATTTCCCAGCCAAGAAAATCCAAAAAACAAAAGTATTCCAAGGTTTAGCAGTGTATGCCACCGGAACGGATTTAATATTAATCACCAATTACAGTGGTATTGATCCATTAACCAATGCCAATACACCCGCTACCCCTGGTGTAGGTTCCTTTGGCTTTGATTTTGGGACTGTACCATTACCCAGAACCTTTTTGTTCGGTGTAAGAGCCACATTTTAATTAAACTTAACTAGTAGAAATTATGAACATTAGAAATATTTATAAAAAACTTACTGTAGCCACCCTTGCTGTTACTGCATTGGCTAGCTGCTCCAAGTACCTTGAGGAGGCTTACATTGACCCTAACCGTCCGGTAGAACCCAATGTGGAAACAGTGCTACCCCCCATAGCAAATAACTGGGCGCAAGGTATATTTTTTGATTCTCGTTTTATTGGTGCATTAACACAGAATTTCGTAAGTGCAGGTGCAAATAACCTTTGGGACCGCCACGGTTGGGACCAGAATTTCAATAGCGTAGCTGGTGGTGAAGTTTGGCGCCAACACTACTGGGCGGTAGGTAGCAATCTTAAATACATGATTGAAAAAGGTGCAGAAACCCAACAGTGGGATTATGTAGGTTTATCATACGCCATGTTTGCCTACAGTTGGCAAACAGCGGGCGATATTTATGGCGAACTTATTGTATCCCAAGCGTTTGACGCTACTCGTCAAACCTTCGATTTTGAAAGTCAGGAACTAGCCTACAAACTTGCTGGGAATTATTGCGATAGTGCTATAAAATACCTTCAGCTGTCTAGTCCACGTGTGACCGCTAATAGCTTAATGCCGGGCGACGCATTTTTATACGGTGGAAACAGAACTTTATGGTTACGATTTGCATACGGCATAAAAGCCAGAAATTTTCACCGCTGGAGCAGAAAAAGTAGCGGATACATGGCAGATTCAGTAATTCGGTATGTAGATTCAAGTTTACGCAGTTCAGCTGAAGATGCTACCGTAAAGTTTGCTGGTGGTATCACCACCCAATCGAACTTCTACGGGCAGTTAAGGGCGAATCTAGGTAACTTCAGACAAAGCCAGTTTATTGTTGGGTTGATGAACGGGGCAACGGGAACTGCTTTTGCAGGAGTAGTTGACCCTCGCCGTGGCAATATGCTTTGGCCTAGTGCCGATGGTACATTCCGAGGTGTAGCCCCCATACGTGGCGAAGTGACGGCGGTGCCTGTAACAGAACGTGTACCGAACCCTTACGGCTTAATTGCCGGCGCCATCCCTACAGCAGATACTGGTAGATTTATCTATAGAAATACCGCCGTACTACCATTGCTTACCTATGCGGAGCTACAGTTTTTAAAGGCTGAAGCGGCCTTTATTAAGGGCGACCGTGCCACGGCGCTAACTGCTTACACAAATGGCATCAATGGGCATTTTGATATGTTAAATCAATCCTTTGGTGGTGGTACCGCTACTGCGTTGGCTTTACGCTTTACGCCAGCTACAAGGGCTGCCTACTTGGCTAACCCAGCGGTAGTGCCAACCGATGCAAGTAACCTGACATTGGCAATGATAATGAACCAAAAATACATTGCCTTGTACTTCCATGGCCATGTGGAAACTTGGGTGGATTTGCGTAGGTATAACTACAGCGCTACTGTATACCCAAGCTTTACCGTACCTACAGGTGCCGATTTGTTTCCAGATAACAATGGCAAATTGGCTGCACGTATGCGGCCACGCCCTCAAGTAGAATATACTTGGAACTTGGCATCGATACAGGCCATCGGAGGCTTAGACATAGATTACCACACCAAACCAGTTTGGTTTCAAATTCCCTAAAACATTTGTATGAAAAAAAATATAATTTCCTTTTGCTCATGCCTAGCGGTATTTATATCGCTAACTGGCTGTGAAAAAAATCTACTCAACGAAAGAAGGGTTGAACAATACTTGAACCCAACCACTACTACGCAAGTACGAATTATACATGCCCTATCGGCCAACGCACAAAATACCGTCACTCCCGTAACGGCCACCACGGCGCCACCAGCACTAAACTTTTTTGCAAATGGCGTATTGTTAAATGGTGTGTCTACAGCCGCAGTGAGTAGAGCCATCGGATACGGTGGTACTTTTCCTGGAACAGCTATCTTGCTTGCTGGTAACATCAATAGCGGAAATCTTTTTGACTACGCTGTGATACCTGGTGGTAACGTTAGAATAGCAGGGGTTTTAAACCGATTAACTGGCCAAACACCTGCGGATACCGTTTTAGCTTCATCACTTGAATTAGAAAATGGAAAACGCTACAGCGTCATCGCCGGCGACACTATCCCGTTCCAGCGATTCTTTGCTTTTGAAGATAACTTTGTTAATCCTGATACTGCCAACTATACAGTACGATTCATAAACTTGGCAGTAAACTTAGGAAATGGGGTGAACGGATACGACGTATATTCCAGACGCCGCCAAGCAACCATAGTTAGTGGTGTTACTTATCGCAACGCCAGCCCTTGGATAGAAGGAATTTTTACCACAAACGATACGCTTGAAATTCGTCCTGCCGGTGCAGCGTTAACTAGCACACCAGTGGCTGCGGTTAATGGTTTCGCTCCGGTAAGAAGCCGTGTATACACATTTGTACTACGTGGGGTGCCTACTTTGGCTGCACCACGTAATTTAGCCGTGGCTGGTTATTTGAACCGCTAATACATATTTCTTTCCATTAATACAAAACGCCATCCTAAAACGGGGTGGCGTTTGTTTTATGATGTATTTTTATACCATAAATATTCCATTACTAACGTGAAAAAAATAATACTTCTGCCGCTGCTACTGTTAGCCTTACAAAGTTTTGCACAGCCTAGCGTAAACACTATTAAAAGAGTAGCCCAGTATTTAGATACTACTTACCAACTAAACCCCTTAGAAAAATCTTTTATACATACCGATAAAGACTGGTACACCATCGGCGAAACTATTTGGTTTAAAGCCTATGTAACCACCGATAATCAACTTACGGAGTTGAGTAAAGTATTGTATGTAGATATTGTGAACGCACAGGATAGTGTGGTATTGAAAACAAAGTGGCCCATTGAAAAAAATACCAGTTATGGCGATGTATTTTTATCGTACTCGCTACCGGCAGGTAACTACAAGCTACGCAGCTATACACTATGGATGCTGAATACGCCTGAAACCATTTGTGAGCAAGCTTTTACGCTATTAAGTACCGATATGTTGGCCCCTGCCAAAAAAACCAATAAAACGGAAACGTATAAAGTACAATTCTTCCCAGAAGGTGGTAAATGGCTAGCCGGCTTGGAACAAAAAATAGCCTTTCAAGTATATAACCAAAACGGTGAACCACCGGTGGATGCCAGTACCCAAATTACACTGTTGGAAAATGGAACGCCCGTACAAACCGTAGCACCCCAGAAAAACGGTCTAGGCAGTTTTCAAATTACAGCCGATGCTACAAAAACCTACACGGCACAGCTGGTTATTGGTAAAAAACCTGCCATCAATAGCCCGCTACCACCAGTAGAAACCGATGGCGTATTGCTACAACTAATTAACCAATCACCCACAAAACTATTGGTAAATATTGCCCGCTCAGAAAATGGTGCAGAAACCAATAAACAACTGCATTTGCTAGCACAAATAAATGGTAATGTATTCTACTCAGCCGATGTAAACCTTACAGAAACAAATGCCTTAGCCGCTAGAATTCCAAAAAACGGTTTACCCCATGGTGTAATTACTCTTACCGTATTTAACAGCAGCATGCAACCGCTAGCGGAACGTTTGGTGTACAACAACGTGTTAACCGCCCCTACCGTGGCTGTAGAGCCTGTAAGCACCAGCAAAAAAGCAAAAGCACCCAATACCATCACCGTACAATTACCGAACGATGCCAGCAATGCATCGCTAAGTATCAGCACCGTTTCAGGCATTAATAATGCGGTAAAAAATAATTCATTAACCAGCTACTTGCTACTTACCAGCGAACTAAAAGGCTATGTATACAACCCACAATATTATTTGGAAGCCAAGGATAGTATACA
>RDXK01000133.1 GCA_004292605.1 Bacteroidota bacterium | reverse complement strand
GTCGATATAAAGCTGACGAAGCAAATACCCCAAATCGCCCACAAAATTTCGGCGATAATGCAGTATCCTGTCAATCATGGCTTGCCTTACAAAAGGGTCCTTGTATCGAAGTTTTGCAAAACCTGTGATATCCAACTGTATTTGCTCTGGTGCTACACCATCCGCTAAGTCGTCGTTAAGTATCACCGTTTCGGTAATTAAATTGTCTAATACCGGGTTTAACTTGGCCAGCTTTCTGTCGCGGTTCCAACCGTTATATCTACGCACCAAAATACTTATGTAGGCTATAATAGTGGCAATAATGGCAATAGTAGTAAGTACTATAGCAATTTGTATAACAAGCGGATAACTTTCGAAATAGAAAAAATAGCTTTGAAAGAAGCTACTTACCGCATTATCATTAAAAAAAACAGTTTTCATTGAGTATTCTATTTATTACCTGCTATCAACCTGCGAACTCGTATCATTAATTCACCGGCCATAATAGGTTTTTTCAAAAAGTCGTCGGCACCTAAACGGAAACCTTCCATAATGGAATCCTCGTTACCTACCGAGGAAATAACAATAATGGGTATGTGCCTACTAGCTTCTTTGCTTTTTAATTTACTTATAATTTCAAAACCGTTGGCGTAAGGCATCATTAAATCCGTAATTACTAAGTCATATTTTTCCGATTCGAGTTTTTGAATAGCCTCTTTGCCATTGCGGGCTGCCAATACTGTAAAGCCTTCTTTGAGTAAAATTCGTTCGGTAACTTTTAACATTATTTCATCATCCTCAATCAACAATACGGTTCCTGTGGTTGCGTTGCTCATAATATGCTTTGTTTGCGTATACAGGATTTTGGCCCCTAGCGTATACAAATTTATTGAATGTGTTTTGGTTTATTTCCCTATTTCATTTTTTTAATAACAAATTAAAAATAATTGTACTTATTGCTGAAAAACCTTAAACCAGAATGGCTTAAAGATAAAGTTTAAATGCATTTTTAATTGTTGGTACTAATTAAATGATTGTACAAATCCTAAAACTCGTTACGCGGGAAAATAAAAAAATGCCCCGAAATTGGGGCATTTTGTTTAGCTATACATTTCTTCCCTTAATTCCTTTACTCGCTTATCCTCCATGTATTCATCAAAGGTGGTAAGCCTATCAATGATGCCTTTGGGCGTGAGTTCAATGATTCGGTTGGCCACCGTTTGTAAAAATGTATGGTCATGAGATGTTAACAATACAATACCTGGGAAATTCTGGCAGCCATCGTTAAAGCTTTGTATACTTTCCAAATCGAGGTGGTTCGTGGGCTGATCAAGCACTACCACATTCGGGTTTTGCAGCATCATACGGCTCACCATACAGCGTACTTTTTCACCTCCACTAAGTACGTTGGTCTTCTTGCCTATATCATCGCCGCTGAATAGCATTTTGCCCAAAAAGCCACGCAAAAATGGTTCATCCGCATCGGTTACATGGGCTGGCACGTACTGGCGTAACCATTCCATTAAATTATCGTTACCGGTAAAAAACTCATTGTGTTCTACCGGTAAGTAGGCTTTAGTAACGGTGGTACCCCACTCAAATTTACCTCCGTCGCCTTCGGCATTGCCATTGATTATTTCAAAAAAACTGGTTACCGCTAGGGCATCCTTACTTAAAAAAGCAATTTTATCGCCTTTGTTTACGCTAAAACTAACTTTATCAAAAAGCGTTCTGCCATCTACTTTTTTACAAAGGTTTTCTACGTTCAAAATCTGGTTACCTACCTCACGCAATGGCTGGAATATAATACCTGGGTATTTTCTGTTACTAGGTTCTATCTCTTCAATGGTTAATTTCTCCAAGGCCTTTTTTCTACTAGTAGCTTGTTTACTTTTACTGGCATTGGCGGAGAAACGGGCAATAAAGTCTAACAATGCCTGACGCTTGTCTTCGTTTTTCTTATTCTTGTCGCTTAACTGGCGGGCCATTAACTGACTACTCTCATACCAGAACGTATAGTTACCCGTAAAGGTTTTTATTTTACTTCTATCCACATCGGCCACATGGGTACACACGGTATCTAAAAAATGTCGGTCGTGACTCACTACCAACACTATATTCTCATAGTCGGCCAAAAAGTTCTCAAGCCAGCCAATGGTTTCAATATCTAATCCGTTGGTAGGTTCATCTAAAATTAAGATATCAGGATTTCCAAATAGGGCTTGTGCTAATAGTACCCTCACTTTTAAATTACTAGGAATATCCTTCATTAAACTCTGATGGTATTGTTCTTCTATACCCAAATCGCTCAATAAACTTCCCGCATCGCTTTCCGCGGTGTAGCCACCCATTTCGCCAAACTCGGCTTCTAATTCCGAGGCTTTTAAGTAATCGTCTTCCGTGGCATCGGGGTCCATATAAATGGCATCTTTGGCGGCCATTACTTCCATCATTTTTTTATGACCTTGTAATACGGTTTGTAAAACGGTACTTTCATCAAACTCAAAATGGTTTTGCTTTAGTACTGCCAAACGTTCGCCGGGGGTAATTTCTACATAGCCTTTGGTAGGCTCTACATCGCCACTTAAAATTTTCAAAAAGGTACTTTTTCCAGCACCATTGGCGCCAATAATACCGTAGCAGTTACCCTTGGAAAAATTGATATTTACTTCATCAAATAAAACTCGCTTGCCAAACGATAAGCTAATATTTCTTGCACTAATCATAACCTTATTTTGCGGCCGCAAATGTACCGTATTTTCCGCAAGTAAGCGGCAGCATTATCGGTGGGCTAATTGTTCTGATACCAATTGTAAGTGATGCTGCACATGGTAAGTGCTAAAATACACCATCTCCTGTAAGGTTAATTTACCCAATAGCGGATGTGGTAAAATATAACGCTGCAGCTGCTCATTACTACAGGCAGCTATTTTTTTGCTTAGCTTTTCTAACCAAACGTCCATTTCCTTTAATAAGGTTTCTCTCTGTGTAATAGCTACTTTACCGGGTGTGTAAACTTTGCTTACAGCACCCGCCGTGGTTAATTTGTGCCGGTACTTTGCTACCAACTCATCATAGGTTTTGGACGGACGATTCGATTTTCCAAATTTCCAGCCAAGTAACCACTTGGGTAACCCAAAGGCAAATACCACGGGTTTTAGTGTAAGATTGATATGCTGTAGCTGCTGGCCGGCACTCCATTTTACCCCTTTTTGAAAAATAAATTCCTCCGGCGATAGAGCCATTAAAAAAGCGGCAAAATCGCTATGATTTTGCCGCAATTGCTGTATCAGTTCTTGTTGATGATTGTCCATGGAGTGTTATTTAAATTACATCTAGCACTACTAACAATGCGTAAATGATGCCCGGTACTATAAATAATAATGTTAACACAAGCGAAATCCAGAACTGGGTATTGATTTCTTTATTTTTTAAGTAAACGGCTAACGGTGGCAACAAAATGGCCAAAATAGCCAACAAAACGGTATTGGCTTCCGTGGTTTTTCCCGCCTTTTTATCGGCTTTATGTTTTTTCACCACGGCTTTTACTTCCTTCATTTTCAGCTTGCGTTCTTGCTTGCTTAAAGCATGAAAGCTAGCAGTAGCATCTGCCACAGCTTGCTGCATTTTTGCTTTTTCTTCAGCGGTAGGCGGTGTTGCCGTAGTAGGTTCGGTACTTGGTACCGCAGCGTAACTGGCCAATAACATGGAAATAGCTAATACAGAACAGGTTATTTTTTTCATACAGTGGTTTTTGTGCAATTTAAGGGATGTTTACATTCTGTAACACACGGCGTTAATATTCATACCAGCGCCCACACTAGCAAACACTACCACATCGCCTGTTTGAATATGATGCTCGGGCATGGTTCCTTTACGCACCAAATCGAACAAGGTAGGCACGGTGGCCACACTACTGTTACCAAATTTATGGATGCTCATTGGCATAAAATAAGGCGGCAGTTCCTTTAAACCATATAGCTTAAAAAGCCGTGCACAAATACCTTCATCCATTTTTTCGTTGGCTTGGTGTAGAAATACTTTTCTCACATCGTTAATAGATATTCCGGCTTTGTCAATACATTCTTTAATAGCTGCTGGCACGTACTTCATAGCATATTCATA
The DNA here is from genome assembly GCA_004292605.1 of Bacteroidota bacterium. Taxonomy (GTDB): domain Bacteria; phylum Bacteroidota; class Bacteroidia; order Chitinophagales; family Chitinophagaceae; genus UBA10646. Next base: position 15,745 of record RDXK01000133.1, on the reverse strand, counting down.
CACTTTTCTGCCGTGCATTTTTATGTAGCGTATTCGTGGGTCGCTCTGTGGAAAATTACTTTTACCCATATATAAATAGTAAGCCTCCTCACCGCAATGTGCTTGCACCGCAGCCGATAATATACCACTGTTGTTTTGTTGGCTAGCTTCTACAATACAGGCGCCAGCCCCATCGCTAAAAATCATGCTATCACGGTCGTAATTATCCAAAACCCTACTCAAGGTTTCACCGCCTATCACCAAACATTTTTTGGCTACACCCGCTTTAATGTAGGCATCGGCTTGTATCAAACCTTGCACCCAACCGGGGCAACCGAACAAAATATCGTAGGGTATGCAGTTGGGATTACGTATACCTAAATTATGCTTTACCCTACTAGCTAGTGCAGGTAATACATCGGTTTGAATGGTGTGCTTTTCTACGTTGCCAAAATTGTGGGCGAAAATAATTTGGTCGATGGTTTCTGGGTCTACACCTGCATCGGCAATGGCGTTTAAACTGGCGTAGGTAGCTAAATCGCTGGCATTTAAATCGCTGGAGGCATACCTACGTTCCTCAATACCTGTAATGCTCTGGAACTTTTCCGCCACTACGGGTGCCGGCGTGTCTATTTTTTTTGAATCAACATCGTAAAAATCGTGTGCCCCAAAATCTCTATTGGTTTTAATAACGGATGGAATATAGCTTCCCGTACCGGTAATAACTGATAAACTCATGTAACTGATTTGCGAAAAGATAACAGAAAAATATACTAACAGGTGTTTGTGCCAAACGCTTTGGTACAATTTTTAGTAAACAGTTACCACATTCAAAACTACTTTTGTAAATATGAAGCTAGTTTCCACAGTAATAAGCCTACTATTGGCCGCCCAATTATGGGCTCAATTAACCCCCGCAAATAAACAGCAGCTACAAAAAATAGAAGATAGTTTACAAGTACACGGGCAAACCATGGTACAAGGTGATAATGTGGCCGCAAGGTTTTATGCCGATAGTACGTTTATAAAAATGCTGGTAAGGGCCCTTAAAACACCCTATTCGTTCTACTACCCTTTTGATAGTTTGGTAACTATTTCAAAACTCACTCCGCCAGATAGCAGTTTCAGAATTTTTACATGGCAATTGGAGCGAAACGAAAACAGCTATCGCCAGCGTGGAGCCATTCAAATGAACACAAAAGATGGCAGTTTACAATTGTACCCATTGTTAGATATGAGCGATTTTACCACCAACCCCACCGATAGCATCCGTACGGCTACTAACTGGATTGGTGCTATTTATTATAACATCATCCAAGACACGATTAACAAAAAGAAAGTGTACACCCTGCTAGGGTACGATGCTAATAATTTTGCCACTACCAAAAAGTGGATAGAAATACTCACGTTTTCACCGGACGGGAAACCCGTTTTTGGCGGAGCTCAATTTAATTATGCCTTGGACGAATTAAAACCCAAACAACCAGCTTACCGGTTTTTATTGGAATATAAAAAAGAAGCAAAAGTGCGTTTAACCTACGATGAGGAACTGAAACTGATTGTGTTCGACCATTTAATTAGTGAAACCAACGAGCCCAGCAAACGAAAAACTTTGGTACCCGATGGCGACTATGAAGCATTTATGTGGCGGAAAGGCACTTGGGTGCACATACCTAAACTTTTTAACCAAAAAATTGATATGCGTGGCGTAGACCCATTGCTAGGCAATGCTCCTATGGACGCCAGTATTAGAGATGCAAAAGGAAATTTGAACGACCAAAAACTGCAAGAAATTTCGAAGCGAAATATGGAAAAAGCCGCCGCCGAAAAAAAGGCCGCTGAGGAAAAAGCCAAGAAAATTCAGCGAGAAAAAGAACAAGTAGAGCAACAGAAAAAACTGCGTAGGCCCGACCCTCAGCAACGGGAATACTAAACTTATACAGCAAAAAATGTGTTTTAGATACCCAACCAAGTAGTACGAACCAGTACCTTTAACCCGATTAGAACAATAATATGAAGAAATTTGATGTACCAGTGGGTTATAGAAGTAACCTAATTACACATATAAAAAACGAACGCAAAGCGGCAGATAAACTTAAAAAAGATTTTACACCCACGGCGGTAAAAGCGGGCAATATTACTTTTTACCTAGCTCGCCATTTTGGATTTTGTTACGGTGTAGAAAATGCCATAGAAATAGCTTTCACCACCATTGAAAATAACCCAGGCAAACGTATTTTTTTGCTCAGCGAAATGATACATAACCCACAGGTAAATGCCGATTTATTAGCAAAAGGCGTACAGTTTTTGCAAGATCCCTACGGCAAGCAATTGATTTCTTTTGACACCATTACCAGCGATGATGTGGTTTTAATACCGGCTTTTGGCACCACTTTAGAAATTGAAAAAATGCTTACTGCCAAAGGCATAGCGGTGGAAAAATACAATACCACTTGCCCCTTTGTAGAAAAAGTTTGGAACCGTGGCGAGCAAATAGCCGCTAAGGGTTACAGCATCGTTATTCATGGTAAGCCTACCCACGAGGAAACTAGGGCTACGTTTTCCCATGCATCGGCCAATGCACCATCGGTAGTAGTGAACGATATGAAGGAAGCTAAACTATTAGCCCAATTTATTACTGGCGAACATCCTGCGGAAGCTTTTTATGAGGTTTTTGCCAACCGATACTCGCCAGGGTTTGATGTTAGTAAACACCTACAACGCATTGGTGTAATTAACCAAACCACCCAATTGGCTACCGATACACAGGCCATTAGTGATTATTTAAAGCAAGTAATTCAGCAGCACTACCAACTTAGCCCAGAAAACCTACAGCATCACTTTGCCGATACAAGAGATACTCTTTGCTATGCCACGAACGATAACCAGTCGGCCGTAATTGGCTTATTGGAACAACCTGCCGATTTTGCCATAGTAGTAGGTGGCTACAATAGCAGTAATACCAGCCATTTAGTGGAGCTTTGCGAACAAAAACTACCTACTTATTTTATAGATAGTGCCAATAAAATACTCAACAGCACCACATTACAGCAAACCAATTGGCAAACCAAGGAGCAATTTTTAGTAGCTAATTATTGGCCGGCAAAGGAACAGATTAGTATTTTGGTTACTAGTGGTGCCAGTTGCCCCGACTCGGTGGTGGAAGCCGTATTACGCCAACTTTTAGCAGTGCACGAAGTAACGGACGATTTAGTGGCTCAACTACCCTAGTACACAAAGGGTTTTAGTGGATATTGTGTACGCAAAATAGGGCAAGCCCTTGCGTTTACACTACTATATTTGTGCCATGGCAAAAGCAGCACAAGAAACGCCTTTAATGCAGCAGCATAGAACTATTAAGCAAAAGTATCCGGATGCTATTTTGCTTTTTAGGGTAGGCGATTTTTATGAAACTTTTGGAAACGATGCAGTGTTGGCATCCCGTATTTTAGGTATTACACTTACCAAACGAAACAATGGAAATGCCGATAGCAGCGAGTTGGCTGGGTTTCCGCACCATGCTTTAGATACCTACTTGCACAAGCTGGTAAAAGCAGGCTACCGAGTGGCTATTTGCGATCAGCTAGAAGACCCAAAACAGGCCAAAGGCATTGTAAAACGTGGTGTAACGGAACTGCTTACACCGGGCTTAGCCACCAACGATAAATTGTTAGAACAGCATAGCAATAATTTTTTAGCCGCTCTACACTTTACGGAACTTCAAGTGGGTATTGCCCTAGTAGATATTAGTACAGGCGAATTTTTTGTAGCAGAAGGCAAGGAAGAGTACATAGATAAACTATTACAAAGTCTGCAACCCGCCGAGGTAATTTTTGCCCGTAAACACCAAAAACATTGTAAGCAATGGCTAGGTAGCAAGGTATTTACCTACCATTTAGATGAGTGGATTTTTGATACCCATTACGCTACTGAATTACTTACTACGCAGTTTGAAAGCTACAGTTTGAAAGGGTTTGGCGTGCAGGAAATGCCATTAGGAATTGTGGCGGCAGGTGCCATATTACATTACTTAAAAGATACCGAACACCCCAATTTACAGCACATCACCAGCTTGCAACGCATAGAGCAAGATGAGTATATGTGGTTAGATAAATTTACCATTCGAAATTTGGAGCTTTATCCGCAGCATGAGCAGCACCATAGTTTATTAGAAGTATTAGATAGCACTACAAATGCAATGGGTGCCCGACTGATGAAGCGCTGGCTAGCATTGCCCTTAAGGCATCCCGCCAAAATTGAGGAACGTTTACAAGCGGTTCAATTTTTTATTACCCATTCGCAGCTGCAGCAGCAGCTTTTAACTGCCTTAAAACAATGCGGCGATGTGGAGCGATTGATAAGCAAACTACCGCTGAAAAAAATCAACCCGAGAGAAGTGGTAGCCTTGGCCAAAAGTCTTGTAGCAATGGCCCAAGTAAAACAGTATTTACTAGCACCCGATACCCATAGCTACTTGGTGCGTTTGGCCGAAACTATGGTGGGCTGCGAAACTATTGCCACCAAAATATTGACCGAATTAGAAGAGGCTCCGCCCCTAACCTTGCAAAAAGGTAGCGTAGTACGGCCGGGCGTAGTGGCCGAGCTGGACGAACTTAGAAATATTGCCCAAGGCGGTAAACAATACTTGCTAGATATACAGCAAAGGGAAGCGGATGGTACAGGCATCTCTTCCTTAAAAATTGGCTTCAATAATGTTTTTGGCTATTATTTAGAGGTAACCAATGTACACAAAAACAAAGTTCCCGATACATGGATACGCAAACAAACCTTGGCTAATGCGGAACGATACATAACACCGGAACTTAAAACCTACGAAGAAAAAATATTAGGTGCCGAGGATAAAATTTTACAATTAGAAACCCAATATTTTGAGACGATTCTGCTGGCTTTGCAAGATTATATTGCTGCCATACAAAGCAATGCCCAAGTAATAGCCACCATAGATTGCTTATTAGCTTTTGCCAAAAATGCGGTGCAATATTCCTATGTACTGCCTACCATTAACGAAACCGGTATCCTACATATTGAAGAAGGTAGGCACCCCGTAATAGAACGGTTTTTACCCGCTGGCGAACCGTTTATTCCCAACACTGTATACCTACACCCGGCCGAGGAGCAAATTATTATTTTAACGGGGCCCAATATGAGTGGTAAAAGTGCCATTTTACGCCAAGCCGCCCTTATTACTTTAATGGCACATATGGGTAGTTTTGTACCCGCTAGCAAAGCAAGTATACCACTGACCGACAAGATTTTTACACGGGTAGGTGCATCGGATAATTTGAGTGGTGGCGAGAGCACTTTTATGGTGGAAATGAATGAAACCGCCAGTATTTTGAACAATATTTCTGCCAATAGCCTGATACTGCTCGATGAAATTGGTAGAGGTACGAGTACTTACGATGGTATAAGCATAGCGTGGAGCATAGTGGAGTATCTGCACAAATCGGCTTTTGCCCCCAAAACGCTTTTTGCTACGCACTACCATGAACTGAACGAACTAGAAAACTTATTACCCCGTGTACGTAATTACCACGTAACCAATAAAGAAGTAGGCAATAAAATTTTGTTTTTACGCAAACTAGCCCGTGGCGGTAGCACCCATAGTTTTGGTATACATGTGGCCAAAATGGCTGGTATGCCCGCAAGCTTGGTAAAACGAGCCAACGAAATACTACAGCAGCTGGAAGTAAAGCATGTAAACGCTGCGGATAATAGCACCGACTCACCGCAAGTAAGTTCTATTCAAAGCAATGTACAACGCATACATACACCCCAAATGCAACTTTCTATTTTTGATGTGCATTCGCAAACATTTAATGAAATCCGAGATTTGCTCAACGCTATTGATATCAATCGATTAACGCCGGTAGAAGCCCTGTTAAAACTAAACGAAATAAAGGGAAAGATTCAATAAAAAAACGCTGTGGTAACGGCTCTCTTTATCAATTCTTTAACCAAGTAAAACACTATGGTAAATGGGCCTAGTATTAATTTTATAGTCAAATTTTGGCGTATGAAAATCTTATACTCCGTCTCATTCATTACCCTACTGTTCCTAACGATTTCCATTAGCAGTTTCGCCCAACCTCGGCAATTAATAGCACAAAAAAACAAACGCATTTTTCATTTCCAGCCGGGGGAGAAATACCTTTTCGTAGCTAAAAATAACCACAAAAAATTTGTTCAAGAACGTGGGTTTTTCTCGGTACTGAACGATTCTACCATCGTATTGACTTATAAAAAAGATACCGATACCATACCCGTACAAAATATCATAAGTATACACAATTATCGCTCCTTCAAAGCCCGTGCTATCAGCTTTTTGCAAATAGCTTTAGGGGCAGGATTAGTGATAACCACAGCACCCAATGCCCACGGCTTTGTAGATGCATTATTTATTACTTCAGGTGTATTATTTGCTGCCGAAGGTACCCTGAGTTTATTTGGCTGGGATGATTGGAATACCCGTTTCCGCCGCCCCACCACCGAACGGGGTTTTCAGTTTAGGTTACACAAGGCCACTACCCCTCAATAACTACGCTACTACCACTTTACCAATCTAAAATCGGTTACTAGTTGCACTGGTTTTCCGGCATTGTTGTAACCAATATAACTAGCATATTTTCCATCGCCTAAGCCCGTGCTTATTAGTAAAGCGTTGCCACCTGTAAAAGAGTACAAACCACCCTTCCATGTTTTTCTTTCTTTGGCCTTCAATTCCCTGTAACCCCCCGTATTAAAGGAGCTTAACGAATCGAACGGTATTTTGATTAACGTTAAACTATCTACATAAATAGCCAATCCAGCATCGGTAGCAAACCCCGGTTTATCGTCCGTCTGCATGTCGGCTGCCTGCTGCCCAGCAGGTACGGCTACCGCCCATTTGGCCACAGGCTCATTAGAAAAAACTATTCGTACCATCGCCACACGTTCAGCACCACCCAAAGCTAGCAAAGCAGCTTGAGCAGGAAACTTACCCACGGGAAACACTTGTGTAAACACTTTCCCATACTCATCAGTATGCAGTGGGTCGCACGCAATTAGCTTGCCAGTGGGCAGTTCTACGCTGTCCAATTCTACACCAAAAAGCAAGGCTTTTTCCTTTCCAATGGTGTACTCAGTACCATTTACAAATGCTGTTTGTAACCACTTTGGTTCTATTACGGTATTGGGTTTGAAGGCCACCGTATCTAATGGCGGCTGAGCTTTCAAATTACCCACTGGTTTGTATTGAATATCACAACCGGCGAAACCAATACTAATAAGCAATGATACACTCGATATGGTTAGAAATCGCATATTTTATATCACAAATCCGTCAGGAATAATCGCTGATTTTTTCACCACCACAATACCGTCTTTAACGGTGTACAGAGGATGATCTACCGGACTAAGATGTGCCCCACCATTGATACGTACATCATCGCCTATTCTACAATTTTTATCGATAATTGCGTTCTTGATATAACACCTTTCGCCAATACCTATTTTGGGTATACCCTTCTCCGCACTTTCTTGCATTACCTCTAAGGTTTCGTAGTAATCGTTCCCCATTAAATAGCTGGAAACTATGGTAGTGCCGCGGCCTATACGGCTACGTATACCCACCACGCAAGTTTCTAACCTTGAAGCATGTATAATACTACCTTCCGCTATTATAGAACGCTCTAGTGTAGTGCCACTAATTTTTGCTGGCGGCAGCATACGTGCACGTGTGTAAATGGCTTTGTTATGATCAAATAAATTAAACGGCGGCAACTCCTCGGTTAAGGCCAAGTTAGCTTCATAAAAAGAATAGATATTTCCAATATCGGTCCAATAGCCATCGTACTGATAGCTCAATACTTTTTTGTTAGAGATGGAGTTGGGGATAATTTCTTTACCAAAATCGGTAGCATCCGGGTGTAGTTCCGTTAGTAAACTTAACAGCGATTTTTTATTGAAAATATAAATACCCATACTAGCTAGGTAATGCCTGCCTTGGCCTTGCATTTCGGCACCCGTATCGCTTACCCATTCACCTAAAATATTTTTGGCAGGTTTTTCAATGAAGCTGGTAATATTATTTTCGCTATCGGCTTTTAAAATACCAAACTCTGGGGCTTCCCTTTCCGCCACGGGAATGGTAGCGATAGAAATTTCTGCATTACCATCAATGTGTTGTTGCAGCATTTCACTAAAATCCATTTGGTATAATTGGTCGCCACTGAGTATCAAAATATAATCATGATCAATGTTGGAGAAATGGCGTAAACTTTGGCGTACAGCATCTGCAGTACCCTGAAACCATCCTGGGTTATCGGGTGTTTGTTCGGCTGCCAAAATATCTACAAATCCGCTGCTGAAAACACTAAATTGATAGGTGTTTTTAATGTGCTTATTAAGCGATGCACTGTTAAACTGCGTAAGCACAAACATGCGGTTAATATTGCTATTAATACAGTTGCTGATAGGAATATCCACCAATCGGTACTTGCCAGCAATGGGTACAGCGGGTTTACTTCTGCTAGAGGTTAGTGGAAACAAACGTGTGCCGGCACCACCACCTAAAATTACGGCGAGTACACTTTTAGAAATATTCTTCATACTTGTAGTTTTTAAGATTGTTTGTAATATAGGGATTGAAACTAGGATTATAAGTTTTCGTACATAGTTAAATATTCATTTACACAGTTTTCCCAGCTATGGTTTATCTGCATCATGGTAGCACGCATATTTTGCAATTGTGTAGCATGGTTTTGGTACAAATCTATTCCACGGTACATGGCATGCAGCAGGTCGTCGGCCGTAGCATTGTTAAACCTTATTCCCCAGCCGCCAGCGTCGCCCATATCTTTCACTGTATCCCTTAATCCACCTGTGTTACGCACTACAGGCACAGTGCCATAAGCCATGGCGTACAGTTGGTTCAGTCCGCAAGGTTCTACCCTACTAGGCATTAATAAAAAATCGGCTCCTGCGTATATCTGATGACTTAGTGCTTCGTTGTACCCAATATAGCAATTCATATGGTTGGTGTTAGCGGCAGCCACTTGCTGCAGTTCTAGCTCCACTTGTTTATCGCCGCTACCTAGTACCAAAATTGAGCATTGGTTTTTATAGTAATACAAAGCCCTACCAAGAGCATCGGGCAAAATATCAGCCGCTTTCTCTCCCACCAGTCTACCAATAAATACAAACAACGGTAAATTTTTGGGCAAACCAAACTGCTCGCAAAGCTTATCCTTATTGGCTTTCTTACCTTTTTTAACCGTAGCCAACGAGTATTTTTGATGAATAAAACTGTCCTCTGCCGGGTTCCAAACATCGGCATCTATTCCATTTAATATGCCTACACATTTGCCTTTTTCATATTCAAATAATGCTTCCAAACCATTGGCTGCATTGCGTAATTCTTCCAAATAACTCCAACTTACGGTGGTTACTTTCCAAGCGGCTTTTATGCCTGCCGCTAATGGATTAATTGTGCCAGCCCACTCCAGCAAGCCACCTTTCCAGCTATCCCATGCGGGTAAGTAATTGCTTTTGTTCCAGCCCATCCAGCCTTGGTATTGGGCATTGTGTATAGTAAACACCGTGGGCACTTTACTAAGTTTTTGAAAAGCGTAGCTATGTTTCATCATAAATGGCACTAAGCCTGTATGATGATCATGACAGTGAACTACATCCGGCAAATGTTGCCATTGATTTATCCAATCTAACACGGCAATTTGAAACGCAGTAAATCGCTCTGTATCATCGTCATAACCATAAATCTGTTCTCTATCCAGCAATCCTGGAATATCTACCAAATACAAATCGAACCCAAGTTTTACGGTGGGGTCTTTTATCACGGTATATTCAAAAAAAAGTTCACCCATGGTTACGGTGCCTTTAGCATCTACCTGCCATTGGTTTTGGTATAAATATTTAGTGCGGTACATAGGCATTACCACCTTAGCGTAATGCTTGGCTTGTGTTTGGTATTTGGGCAAAGCACCCACCACATCTCCCAAGCCGCCCGATTTTGCCATGGGGTAACATTCTGCAGAAACATGTACTATTTCCATCGCCATTTTTTTGATGTGGAAAAGATAGGTACAAAAAGCATTGAACTTGGTATAATGAAAAAATAATTGCGTGTTTTTTTCTGGTTGCCATGGGTTGGAACAATTTTTTAAAATTTGCCAAGTATCATAGCGGTAAAACCCTTACTTTCATTCGCACTTTTAACTGTTTGCTATATGAACCAAAAAACTAATTGGGCTCAATTTATTCCGCTTGCGTCGGTATTTTTTTTCTGGGGCTTTGTGGCCGCCAGCAACGATATTTTGATACCTGTATTCAAGACCGCTTTTAACCTAACACAGGTACAAAGCCAGCTAGTAAGTTTGGCGTTTTACATTGCCTATACCGTAGGTTCTATTATTTACATGGTTATTTCCTGGTTTTTGAAAGAAGATTTGGTGAATAAAATTGGTTACAAAAATGCCTTGGCAGCCGGTTTAAGTTTCTCTGCATTGGGTACACTATTGTTTTACCCCGCAGCTAACCAACAATCATTCCCTTTAATGCTTACGGGGCTATTTACCGTGGCATTGGGCTTTAGTTTACAGCAAACGGTAGCCAACCCGTTGGCCATTGCCTTAGGACCAAGCAGCACAGGCTCCCAGCGTTTAACTATGGCGGGTGGTATTAACAATTTAGGTACTACCATCGGCCCATTGATAGTGAGCTTTGCCATTTTTGGTAGCGCTACTTCTACCAATACTACCATGAGTATTGAAAGCGTAAAAGTGCCGTATTTAATACTAGGACTGGCATTTTTGGCCGTGGCTATTTTGTTGAAATTCTCCAGCCTACCCAATAGAATTGAGGCAGAAGTGCCAGCCGTTGCAGCTGGTAGTTCCACCAAAACCTCGGCCTTGCAATACCCACAGTTGGTACTAGGTATGATTGGTATTTTTGTGTACGTGGGTGTAGAAGTTTCTACCGCTAGTAACCTTCCTGCCTACATGGAAAAAAATCTGGGATTCGAAACCAAACATATTGCCCCTTATGTAAGTTTATACTGGGCTAGTTTGATGATTGGTAGATGGACGGGAGCCGTAGAGGCCTTTACCAGCGATGTAGCCAAACAAAAAATCTTCCGATTTATAGCACCTTACCTTGCCTTCGGAGTATTTTTATTGGTAAATAAAATTGCCAACCACGATTTACAACCCTTCTATGTATATGGTTTAGTAATATTAGTATTGATAGCGGCCGATATGGCTAGCAAGGGTAACCCTGCCACCATGCTATTAATATTTTCTGCACTAGGTATTGCTGCCATTGGTATAGGCATGGCTACTAGCGGTATGGTAAGTGTGTATGCCTTTACATCGGTAGGGTTATTTTGTAGCACTTTGTGGCCTTGTATTTTTACCTTGGCCATCAGTGGTTTGGGCAAACATACCAGCCAAGGAAGTAGCTTTTTAATTATGATGATTATGGGTGGTGGTATTATTAGTACCCTACAAGGTGCAGTGGCCGATGCTACCAATATTCATGTAAGTTATATTGTAGGTGCACTTTGTTTTGCTTACTTAGCCTACTACGCTATAGCAGTACAAGGTATTTTAAAAAAGCAAGGAATTAGTTTTGATAAAGCGGCTGCTGGCAGCCATTAATTATGAACAAAAAATAATATGGGGAACGAACTTTTAAGAATTGGTATTGATGTGGGTGGCACTAGTACAAAATTTGGTGTAGTAAACGAAGCTGGAAAAATTTTAGTGCAGGATAGAATCCCTACCGCATCGGAAAAACCCGTAGAGGAATTTATACATGCCTTACACACCAAGCTTGCTCCTATGATAGAAGCTCATGGTGGTAAACAAGCATTTAAGGGTATAGGCATGGGCGCCCCCAATGGTAATTTGTACACGGGTAATATAGAATATGCAGCCAATTTAAAATGGGAAGGCATAGTGCCCATTGCCAAAATGGTACAGCAAAAAATAGGTTTGCCTGCCACACTAACCAACGATGCCAATGCGGCCGCGATGGGTGAAATGATGTACGGTGCTGCTAAAGGTTTTCAGCATTTTATTACTATTACCTTAGGTACAGGTGTGGGCAGTGGTATAGTAGTAGATGGTAAAATGGTAGTGGGGCACGATGGTTTTGCTGGCGAACTAGGGCACACTATTGTACGCTACAATGGCCGTTTACACAAAGGTACGGGTAGCCGAGGCAGCTTAGAATCTTACGCTAGTGCTACGGGCGTACGGGAAACCGCCTTGGAGTTTTTAGATAGAGATGCTACTGTGCCAAGCTTATTAAGAAACTATACAGCAGAGCAAATTACCAGCGAAACTGTGTACGACTGTGCCTTACAAGGCGATGCTATAGCCAAAGAAGTATTTCAATTTACGGGTGAAATTTTGGGTGAAGCTTTGGCCAACTTTGTAATGTTTTCATCGCCCCAAGCCATTGTATTGTTTGGCGGATTAACCAAGGCAGGCAGTTTAATTATGAACCCAACCAAGCAAGCTATGGAAGCCAATTTGGTACAGATATTTAAGAATAAAGTACAACTGATATTCAGCAATTTAAGCGAAAGCGATGCAGCTATTTTAGGTGCCAGCGCCTTGGTGCAATAGACGCCCCACCTCACGGAAGGCCTTGGTGTAATAGATGGACGGTTACCACGTTTGTACTGTGGTAACCGTTTATCATTTATATATACTTTTTTTATAGCTAAAGTATTTTGTATAACAATTAACGCTATATTACACCTAAAAATAACCCAGACATGAAAAAAAGTTTACTTGTACTAGCTTGTACCCTTGGAGTGTTACAGGCTTTTTCGCAGAGTTCTGAAAAAATGAACAACATCAAAGTAAATATCCTGAGTCCGTTGGTACGTACCGGCTCGGTTTTTTACGAACGTAAGTTAGGCGCCGCCACTAGTGCTCAGCTAGGTGTGTTTTACACTGGCTTTGAAAGCGATGGTGTACAACTACGTGGTTTTGGCATTACGCCCGAGTTTCGATTTTACCCAGGAGCTAAAGGCTCTATGGAAGGTTTTTATTTAGCACCCTTTGCCCGTTACCAAAACTTCAACATCTCCGATGCAGTTTCCAAAGGAACACTAAGCACCATTGGTGGTGGTTTGTTAATTGGTGGACAGTGGATTTTCGGTCGCGGTGTAAGCTTGGATACATTTCTTGGACCCAGCTTTAACGTAGGTGATGTTAAAGTTACCAGTGGTACTGCCATAGAAGAACCAGGTAGCGCAAGCGGATTCGGTTTGCGTGCCGGTTTATCTGTGGGATTTGCATTTTAATTTCACCACTGAAATAAACACAATAAGGGGCGTTCGCAATGCAAACGCCCCTTAATTTTTATAACCATTTCAAATACCAATTAACGAGCTGTTACAAACATTTTGCCCGTTTTCTCGGCACTAAATTTTCTTCCCTTTCCAGCGGCCGCTCATCATATACCAGTAACTGGGTATAAACATACTAGTCCAATACAACATTTCACTGGCCCAGCCCCATGTAATGGGCATATTCCATTTTTCTAAAACCGTGTAGGTGTAAACAATGTACAGTACGATGGCTACAATTTCGATGCGTAAGTTGAGGCGACTGTTACCTGTACCCACCAATGCATTTAACCAAACAGTGGAAATACTCATTAATACCAAAGCACTACTAACAATACGTAACACGGGTATAGCTAGCTGGGTAAAATGTTCGTTTTGGCCATAAATGCTCAAAAACTGTGTGGGAAATATATTGAGCAAAATAGCAATGGTAGCAGAATACGCTACACTTAAACCCATGAGCTTTTTTATCAACGGAATCACCCAATCTTCCCTACCCTGCCCTATTACATTACTTACCATACTAGTACTAGTGGCAGCAAATGCCCAACTAAGGCAGCCACACAAACCAAACACATTTCGCATTACGTTAGATACGGCTAAACTTTCCGTTCCATGGTGTTCAATAAGAATATAGAAAAACTCCCAACTACCCACGCTAATGGCATATTGTAATACCAAAGGAGCACTTTGATCAAGTATTTGCTTAGCGGCCGTCCAATCAAACTTCTGTAACCCAAAAAGCTGAAATTTTTGGTACAAACCTTGCCAACGCATTACGGCAAAAATCACCACCAATCCTGTAATTTCTGCAAGCACACTGGCATAGGCTGCCCCCATTAAACCTAGGTTTGGTAAACCCAGTTTGCCAAAAATAAAACCGTAATCTAGCACCACGTTGGCTAAGGTTTCAGCCAAAGTGCCTATTACCAAAAATCTACTATTATTGGTACCTACCAACAAAGCATTTCGCATTTGGTACACATATAAAAAAGGTAGACCCCAAATACGTATTTTCAAGAACGCCACCGCATCGGCCACTCGCTGCTCATCGTGCAAGCTAAAACCCAATATGGTGGGTGCCAGCAAGTAGGTAAGCAAAATACCCACTATGGAAAGTGCCATGGCTATCCATACTCCCTGCTGAAACAGTTGCCCTATACCATTAGTATTGTTTTCGCCGGCACGCCGGGAAATCAACGCCTGCAAACCCGCATTTAAACCATTGCCACATACGGCAAAAACCAAATAGTACACGCCAGTAATACCCGCCAGCGCCAAGGCTTCAGCGTTTAAATGACTTAAAAAAACATTGTTGGTAATAAAGTTTATTTGCGGCACCAAAATACTGGCCGCTATGGGTAGTGCAATGCTTAATATTTGCTTGTAGCTGGTATTTACTTGTAACGATTGTTGCAAAATATATGAGGCTGTTTTGGGCTACGAAACTAATGGCTTTCCTTGTATTGTAGGGGCAAATAATGCCCTTGCAGTAAAATGGTTTATTATTGCACATCAATTGTTCATGCATGGTTCAGAGCTTGTTAGGCATTTTACCCGAAATACTGCCCCACCACCAATTACACTTATTACAAGGCAGTCAGTTTGCCGCCTTATCCGTGGTAGATGGTAGTGAAAAAACTTTGGCGGGTTTTGAATATTTTCATTGGGAGAATACCGTGTACGATTTTTCCAACGTATTACACCAAATAGCCCAACAGTCGAAATTACTGCCACAGTTCACGCAAATTGTACAAGTAAACTGGTTGTACGAAGATATTTTGGATTTACTGCTAGAACAGGCCGTAGTATCAGAAGCCGATAATTATTTGAACGCTTTGTACGGTGCCCGCCCTGCCCATAAAGTAAGCAGTTTTACTAGCCCTACCCATGCTTTGTTTTACCGCATACCCCAAAACTGGGAAACACTTTGGAGCCAACGTACCCAAATTATTCATCAGCAGCATGCCTATTTTAATTTACATATTTCGGAAAATATTCATGTAAAAGAAGGTTTGCAAGTGAGTTTTTTTGTACAACATTTTTTGGTACAACTGCAATTTCAAAACAAGAAATATGTAGGCCTTTTGCCCTACCAAAAAACCGAGGATGTGTTGTATCATCTACACCATATTTGTAGTGAGTTTCAAATACCGACTGGCGAAATTACTGTTTGGTTGAGTGGATTGATTGAAGAACAATCCGACATGCACCTTTCTATTGCTCAATATTTTTCCCGCTTGCAATTTGATGCACCAGCATCGAACCTTTTGGCTAATGCCGATTTATTGGCTTACCCGCCACACTATTTCACGCCGTTTTTAAAGCATGTAGTATGAGAATAATTTCAGGAAAATATGGTGGCCGCCGCATAAAGCCACCAGC
>RDXK01000069.1 GCA_004292605.1 Bacteroidota bacterium | reverse complement strand
TATACCGCCACACATACCATTGCCAATGCCGCCAAGCATTACTATCGCTTAAAAATGATAGATAAGGATGGTAGCTTTACCTACAGCACAGTGGTAATACTACACAGCCAAACCCGTGGTGGTGTACAGTTGCAAGTATTGGGTAACCCAGTACAAAACCAACTAAACCTTAGCCTACAAACCAGCGAATACACCAAGGCCAGCTTAGTGTTACGTAATACCGTGGGAAGTGTAGTATACCAAAGCCAGCCATTAACCCTAGCGGCAGGTACTACCAACCATACCATTGCTACAGCCCAGCTGCCAGCAGGTGTGTACTTGGTAGAGCTACTTACCAGCAATGGTAATAAGCTAGAAGCCAAGTTTATTAAGCAATAAAAGCAAAAAAATAGAGCTATAAAAGCCCTCACCTACCGTGGGGGCTTTTTTGTACGTAAAAGCATAAAGCAATTTGCTCAAATAAAAACCTATACTGGTAAAATGTACCTCCCCCATCTTCTAACCCAATACCACCTTTACACAAACTATTCCCGATTATGAGAAAAATATGTACACTGTTGTTGGCTATGGTATTCTATTCGGTTACGATGGCTCAAAACTGGACTTGGATGACTGGCAACATAAATACAGTAAACCACAATGGAAACTGGAACGTTATAGGCACGGAAGGCTCCGACTTTATTTCTAGCCGACGCGGTGCCGCTTATTGGAAAGATAACCAAGGCAGGTTATGGCTTTTTGGAGGCGAATTCTCTAGCGCCGGAGGTACAGGGCAGTTTTGGTCGGATATGTGGCGATATAATCCCACGACGAATGCATGGACGTGGATGAAAGGACCCAGCATGCCAAGTCAGCCAGGTACTTACGGCACAAAAGGAGTTGCTGCAGCCACCAACAATCCTGGCTGTAGAGCGGTAGCAGCTTGTGCCACCGATAACAATGGTGATTTTTGGATGTATGGTGGCTTTGGATACGCCGCCACTGCAGGCGACGATAGACTTTGTGATTTATGGAAATACACTGTAAGCACCAATACTTGGACTTGGATGGGTGGCTCCAGCACAGGTGTAGGACCTACCTATGGTACCATGGGTACACCTTCTGCCACGGTGGAACCCGGTGGCCGTTCTGAAGCCAATATGTGGATTGTAGGTAATAAAATTTATATCCAAGGTGGTATACGTGGATATAATGGAATTTTTGGATACACAGCATCCGACGATATGTTTTCCTTTGATATCACTACCAATCAATTTACCTATATCAAAGGCAGCAGTAGCAATGTGGTTGCTATGGTAACAAATACCGCAGGTACAGAAAATGCCACTTCTACCCCGGGCTCAAGATATGCAGCACATTTTTGGAAAGATGCCAGTGATAATCTTTGGCTATTTGGTGGTAAAAGAGTTACAGGACAGTTTGATGTTGGCTACGCCAACGATCTTTGGAAATTCAATCCTACCACTAATAACTGGACTTTCGTGAAAGGCGAAACCACCACCAACGGAACGGGCACTTATGGTACCTTGAATACCCCGGCACCTACTAATATGCCAAGAGCCAGAAGCAATACGTTTGGGGGAGCCATTGGTGCCTCTCAAATCATAATATTTGGTGGAGAAAGTACCAATATCAACACGTTATTAAATGATGCTTGGATGTTCGATGTAGTGTCTAACAACTGGACATGGATAGGTGGCACCAATACCACCAATAATTTTTCATCAGCAGCTAATTTCGTATTCCGTGTAGAAAGTGCCACAGCATCACCACAAGCACTGTCAGCTGGGGCTAGCTACATCATGCCCAACGGAGACTTATGGCTAATTGCTGGCTGGGGTTTAGGAAATACTAGCACTCGAGGGTTTAAAAGTACTGTTTGGCGTTACCGAACATCTGCCATCGCCCTACCAGTATCTATCCAGTCGTTCTCTGGTAGAATTACCAACCAAACCACTACCCTACACTGGCAAACAGGTACGGAAATCAATGCCCAACAGTTTGAAGTAGAGTATAGTACCAATGGTGCCAATTTTACCAAAGTACATACCATACCTGCCAGAAATTTGAATGGTAGCAGTTATACCGCCACACATACCATTGCCAATGCCGCCAAGCATTACTATCGCTTAAAAATGATAGATAAGGATGGTAGCTTTACCTACAGCACAGTGGTAATA
>RDXK01000132.1 GCA_004292605.1 Bacteroidota bacterium | reverse complement strand
AAGCAAAGATGAGATGGTGGGAAACGGCGAGTCGGTTTTTAACTGTTTAACATCGAGTATAAACGACAATAAACGTTTAAAAACGGATAATAAATCAGCGAAAGCAAAGCCAGTAAAGGGTTTGATGGGAAAGTGTAAAAGGCGGTTAGATCCGAGTTGCGGTAAAGATGTTTTACTAAACAACTTTACTTTTTGGATAGAACTGAAACAGTAAATTAGTTAATAAAAAGAATTTGTATTTTGACAAGTTCAAAACAAACAGCATGAGAACCATAATTACTATCGCCCTTTTATTTTTTAGTTTTGGTAGTCACCAAATATTTGCACAAGCCAATTGGAAAACGCATAAGGCAGGGCATGTTTTTGATATAGATATTCCGGAATATATGAGCCGTACCATTGGTCTTAATTCCGCCTCGGCCATTGAATATAAAAGCACCGTAAAAGATGTGTATGGATTTGTAATATTTGACACCAAAGAGGAGTTGGCAGTGGCCGACATGAAGTATTTTTCCATCACGGAATTTTACGAAGATTTCATGAAGGATTTTTTGAAAGATGAGGAAGTAAAAAATATTTCAAAACCAACGAGTTTGAAAAAAGGTGATAACCAAATAATGGAATGCGATGTTACTTTTTTAGATAAGGAATCGAAGGTGGAAATTTATTATTTGGTAGGCATAGTAGAAACCAAAAAATCGTATTACAAAGTGTTATCATGGGTAGCAGCCGATAAGAAGGCCACATTTAAAGCCGATTTTCAAAAAATACTTTATAGCATTAAAGATTAACAGTGCTTTGCCCGAAACCAATCCATCAATATTCTCGCTAAAGAAAACAGGCTATTTTGGTAGGTGTAAAGAATGACAATATGAATCCGAAAAAAAAATTATAGGAAATGACCTTGGATGAATTGCACTTAGAAAAACAACGATTGGATGATACCATTCCCTCTACCAAAAATGCCAGCTATACCACTGTAAGTGTACTGTTTATATTGATAACATTGGCAGTATATGCCATGAAGGATACTTTTAGTTATCTTTTAACGGGGCTGGTGGTGTTTATGATTTACTCCTTCGTAAAAAAATATTGTACACCCAAAAGGTTATAAAGGAAATAAAATCGCGTTGACCAGTCGACAAACAGCGACATGTTTTTGGGCGGCCCATTCATTGATTTAAACTATATCATTGATGACCAAATGAAAATGTGGGGGTTTGCTATGGTGCTAGAAATTTACTACGTATTTGTAACTTCCTTTCTAATTCATCTGCCGATAAAATCGCCTTTGAGGAGCTCAATAAATTCTACATAATAAAATTTACCGAGAGATGGAGAATGAGATAGAAACCTTTTACCCTAGAAGTGCACAAGAATGGCGTGAATGGCTTCAAAAGAACCATGATACAGCCAATGCTGTATGGTTAATTTATTACAAGAAAAATTCAAAGAAGCCATCGGTGGTGTATAGCGATGCAGTAGATGAGGCCCTTTGTTTTGGCTGGATTGACAGCAAAGCAAAACCATTAGATGACGAGAAATTTATGCAGTTTTTTAGTAGGCGAAAAACCACTAGTGTATGGTCGAAAGTAAACAAAGAAAAAATTGAACGATTGATCAAGGAAGGCAGGATGACAAAGGCCGGGTTTGATAGCATTGAAATAGCAAAGAAAAATGGTTCCTGGACAATTCTAGATGACGCAGAGGCATTGATAGTTCCGGAGGATTTGGAGGATGAATTCCAAAAAATGCCTCATGCGAAAACCTACTTTCTCAGTTTAAGTAGAACAGATAAGCGAAATATTTTACAATGGATCACCCTTGCAAAACGCCCCGAAACTAGGCAAAAACGTATAGCAGAAATTGTACAATTGGCTTACCAAAGTTTAAAGCCAAAACAGTTTCGTGGGCCAAAGAAATACTAAGGGTGTCTACCAGGCGAGTGAATGGCAGTGTTACAGAATATCAAATATGTCATGTGTTGGTACAATTCAGGGTAATTCAGCTAATTTTATCAATTAGCTTTCGAAAAAATAATACATATAATGAAAATTCGACAATAAAGATTTGTGTGGTCACACAAATTTTTATTGTCGAGTCTTGATTAATATTGTTCCTTGTTCAAAGACACGATTGAGATATATTTTGGTTGCCGACTTTGCTTTACAATTTTATATATGAATAACTATAGTTTAGATTATCTTCTAAAATAAAAACTGGTAGTAAGTGTACCTGCCATAAGAGGTATTCTCAGCACATACAAATTTTTTATTATGATAACAAGATTTAGTTCGACAGTGGTTTGCTTTGTAATTTTAACATTGATGTCATGTTCGAAAAAAGAGGTGTCTTCGTTTGATAGTTTGTCGTCTTTGACAAAAGAAGTTATTTCGCAAAAGTCGTTTTATTCGTTAAACCACGGTCATGCTATGCTTTCCGTCGAGGAAAGAGAGCAGTTATGGAAATTCAAGCTATCGTTCATCCTTTCAAACAAGAGAGAACGATTTACCAGTGAGCAACGAAGTATTGTCGTTGAACTAAATTCATTTCTACTCCGTCATGGAATGAAGGAGCTTTTAAAAAAGCCTCAACTTGGGAATCAATTTCTTGATACTCGTTTGCCATATTTTAGTAAACACTTCTCGAAAGAGCAATTGAATATTCTACTTGAAAGTCCATTATTATTGCCAAATCTGGTTATATCAGATATAGATGCGACCTACATGAATAATCTTTTTCAAAGTACCAATAACTTTAATAGTGTTCAGGTGGCCTCAGCGACTTCAAGGCCTGAGGGTGGCTCGTGCACTTGTCGTTATGACTTAGGTTGTCCTGGTTCCAGTAATTATTGTATCAATAGCGGCTGTCAGAGTAACCCGTCGTATGAGATGTGTGGTGTTTTTGGTACTAGTAACTGTACAAAGAGATGTTCTGGTGGGGAACCCAACCTATCTATTGATCCACTTGGCGGGAATCCATTATAAATTATTTACAAGATGCTAAAGAGTGTTCCCAAGAACTATGCTATTTTAATTGTTGTTAGCGTGTTCTTCACTTTAGTCTGTAACTTTTTAGTTTACAATGCAGAAGTAGTTCTAGAGTATTTGGTTAAACGCGATTTACCGCCGTTTATTTTTCAGGATATAGCACGATTTTTTGCATACTTACTATTTTGCTTAGTGGTTACAAGTAAAACTAGTCGAGGGTGGTGGCAATTTTATATATTATTTATACCAATATTTCTTCTGGACGCCACCACTCTAATTTTCGGCAGGCAACTTATACCATTTCGTTTTCCGTATGCTACTGTCTACCCGTTGCTTGCGATAATATGTGCTATATTAGTTAAAAAAGATAAAAAACTTGTAGTTATTTGTTTGTTTGTTATGTCAATGATATTCTTAATAGTATCTGAGTGGTATATAAAACCAGCGATGGTGTTAAAACACCATATGGCAAACAATGTTGATAATACCGTTAGTTCGCCGTTCAAAAATATTGATGTTATTACGGTACATGGAAAAAGAATTTCAATTGCTGATACCATTAGGGGAAATCCAACCGTTTTAGAATTTTATTTTGTGGGATGTAAACCTTGCGATGAAAAGTTGAATTATTTAAAAATTTTAAAAGATTCGTGTGGTGTGAAGCACTTAAATATCATGCTTGTTTGTGATGGGAACGCCACATCATTTGACAATTTTATAAAAAACGCACAGGAGCAGGGTATGTCGGGGCTATCTTTTTTTTATTTGAAAGGTAACTCTCAACGGACAATTTCTATAGAAGGATTTCCAACACAGTTTACTGTAGCCAAAGGTATCATATGTAAAAAAGAAGTGGGTTTTAATATAACTATCGCCGCCGACTGGCTGCGGAGAGAAATAGAGTTGATTAGAAAACTTGCAAAAGATTAAAAAAATGAAAAGGATTTCCATAATGTGTTTAGGTTCAGTATTTTTTCTTTGTTCTTGTCGATTTGAACCTAGGTTAGAAATTCGTATTGACGGTAAACCAAAAGTCGGTAGTTCCTCGAAAACGCTTACATTATTCAATCGAGGGAGTGCAGATTTGATTGTTGAAGATTATGTTGTCAGTTGCGAATGCACCGAAATTGATTTAATACGAAAACAAAAAATTCTATCTGGTGATTCCTTGAGTATTAAATACAAAATAAACGATTCTCTGAGTGCTTCAGGCAGTTTAGTATGTTTAACTATCAAAGCTAATACCAAACCTCAGCTTACGTCAGTGTTTTTGCCGTAGATTCACAGTTATAGTCAATTGGCACTAAAATTTCTAAAGCCGTGTGTCAAAGTATTGACGTCGGTTTATTCATTTGTTTCACGCAAAACCTAGTGAATGTAAATAAAAATGTTTGCCTAACCGTACCATCGTCATCAAGAAATTTTTATAGAGGAAATGCCGACGAAGCCTTAGAAAAAAATGAGGCTTTTGTTTTCGAAGTTTTATAAATGAGTTGTAGCATATTAGTTGCATAAATAGTGTACGGGTAAACTTATACACGGTATTTATAAGCTACACTTATTTTAAAACCAGTATTTTCCCTATATGAACTATTTGGGTCATGCATATTTATCCTTCTACCATCCGAGTTTGTGTTTGGGAAATTTAATGAACGATTTTGTGCGTGGCAAACAGCAGTACCAATACTCGCCAGCCATACAGCAAGGCTTTGCACTACACCGAGCTATAGATATTTTTACGGATGAACATGCTAGTACTAAAGCTGCTAAAGCCCTGTTTACTCCCGTGGCTGGCCGCTATGCCGGTGTGATGATGGATATAGTGTACGATTATTTTTTAGCCAACGATACCCAGGTATTTACCACCGAAAATAGTTTGGAGAAATTGGCTGAGTTTACGTACCAAACATTGCAAAGTAATGAACCTATTTTGCCCACTACCTTACAAAAAATGCTGCCCTATATGGTTAAGGAAAATTGGCTAGTAAATTACCAGCATACATGGGGTATACAAAAAAGTATGCAAAATATAGTTAGGCGTGCTAGCCAGCTACCATCGGCAGAGCCAAGCCTTCAGTGCATGCTACAAAACCAAGCGGTACTTTTGCCACTATATAAAACCTTTATTGCCGATGTTTCCGCCTTTGTGAAACAGTATTTACAAAAGGAATGGCATTAGATTTGTATAAACTTGCCCTGTATGAAAATATTTTTTTGTGTATTGGCCCTTGTGGGCGGCCAACAATTATTTGCACAGCCCAAACCAACCGAGTTAGATAAAAGCCCGATGGATGTTAGCTATTGCCCCACCAATTACCCTGTACTTAAAATGAATGGTAAACTACGTACAGCACCCGTGGCAAGAGTACTGTATAGCCGACCGCAGAAAAACGGACGAGAAATTTTTGGAGGCATAGTGCAGGAAGGCGAGCTATGGCGTCTAGGTGCCAACGAAGCTACTGAAATAGAATTTTATAAACCTGTACGGGTGGGAAACAAAACCTTAGCGAAAGGAAAATACAGCTTATACGCAGTGCCACAAGCCAATAGCTGGACGATAATTTTTAATTCCGAAACAGATGTTTGGGGTTTAGCCCATAACGATAAACGAGACCTTGTAAAAATATCTGCCGCCGTAACCGAGGAGACAGAAACTGTAGAAAATTTTACCATCTATTTTGATTTGCCAGCTAGCAATAAAATGGTATTGAATATTTTGTGGGATACTAAAAAAGCCAGTTTCGCTATTACGGTTTTATAAGTTTTTATAATTGAATAATTTTTTCAGCTTCCCGCAGGCCGCTTAAATACGCTCCATGCACAGTGCCACGGTACATACGACTAGTGTGTTCGCCGGCAAAAAATAATTTCTTATTTACATCGGTAGCTAGGGCATCAAAATCTGCCGTGGTGGTACCGTTGGTAGCAAAGGAATACGCTCCAAAACTATGTGGGTTTTGTGCCCATCGTGTACGCACCATACCTATGGGGTTAGGTATAGCATTACCATAAATGGTTTTAAGGTGGTTCATAATTTCTGTGGTAATGGCATCATCCGTCATGGTTTCTGTACTGGTGGCATAGTTACCAAAAGCAAAAGTCATTAATGCGTTTACAGGCGAAAATGTACGCATATTTAAAAAATAGTTGAACTTGCCTTTTTGGTTAGGTGTGTAGCCTAGGTACTGCAAATTGGTATCCCAAAAAGCGGTGTTCCATACCAGTAAAAACTTATTTACGTTGCCCATTTGGGTATTATTAATGGCGGCTATTTTGCTAGCGGGTAAAGTAGGTGAAAATTGAATACTGTTGCTTTTTAATACGCCCAATGGTACTGTAACCACTACATAATCGGCTTGTAATGTACTAGTAGCGGTGGTTACCACCACTTGCGAACCGCTATAGTTAATACCAGTAACTTTTGTGTTCAATTGTATAGCTAAGCCGGTGGCTAAGGTATTGGCTACCTTATCGTACCCGTTGGTAATAATTACATCATCGCCATTAAACTGCTCATCATCATCAAAAAATTTCGATGATAATCTACTAATATCACCGCCTGTATTAAACTCCAAATAGGCGGACAGCATGTACCGCCACAGGGGGTTGTTGGTTTGCGAAGGATATAAATTATTGAACACCGTTTCAAAGCTTTGGGTAGTGCTGCCGGCATTTACTACTGCTTGTAATGCAGCGTCAAATTGGTTTTCTGCAGCCGTAAGGGCAGCATCGGTATAAGCGGTACCATTGGCGGCAAAAACTTTTACATTATCATCGGCCGTAAGGTAGGTATTGGCACCAGCCTGTGTGGCTAGCGGCGTTATAGGATTGCCCTGCGGGCCATGTATCCAGCTGGCGCCTTCATCAAAAGCTACGCCCCAGTGTGTACTAGTGCGTAGCCTTCCACCTACTTTTTCTTGCGATTCTATTAGGTTTACCGTAAACCCTTTTTCTGTAAGGCGTTTGGCAGCGGCTAAGCCCGCTATTCCAGCACCTATGATGATTACTTTTTTACCATTGGGTGTTACTATATCCTCTTCTTGTTTTTGGCAGCTAGCCAATAACGATGGTGTAGCTAAAACAATGGGTAAACCAGTAAGCGAATTTTTAAGAAATTTTCTCCTAAGCATGTTGGGGGTATTTATACACTAACATGCTAAATGTACTATTTTTTTAAACCCGCTACATGGGTTTGTAACCATTGATTCATTTCGTATAGCATGTGTAAAATATTTTCTTTACCGCGGTAGCTGTGTGCCTCGTACGGTAGGCTTACATAGCGTGCTGTGCCGCCGTTTCCTTTAATGGCATTAAATAAGCGTTCGCTGTTAATTGGGTAGGTTCCTGGGTTGTCATCGCTATCGCCATGTATCAATAAAAGAGGCGTTTTTATTTTATCGGCATAGCTAAACGGACTCATTTCATAGTACAATTTAGGTGCCTGCCAGTAGGTACGCTCTTCATTTTGAAAACCAAATGGTGTAAGGGTTCTGTTATACGCACCACTACGGGCTATACCTGCTTTAAATAGCTTTGTATGTGCCAATAAATTAGCGGTCATAAACGCACCATAGCTATGGCCACCTACGGCTACACGGGTACTATCGCCCACGCCCATGCTACTTAATTTTTGAATAGCAGCTTCCGCGTTCAGCTTCAATTGTTCTACAAAATTATCGTTGGGTTTTTTATCGGCTGCGGCCGCTACTATAGGCATTTCAGCATTATCTAACACGGCAAAACCTTGGGTAACAAAATACACGGGTGTGGCCCAGCTAATATTGGTAAACTGGTGCTGGCTACCTCTTATTTGGGCAGCATCGGCAGCACTATTGTACTCCCTTGGGTAGGCCCAAACTACTACGGGCAAAGGAGCATCCTTACCTACCGTATAACCAGCTGGTAGGTATAAATCGCCCGATAGGTCTACACCATCGGCACGCTTGTAGGTAATTTTTTGTTTGGTTACCCCTTCCAAGGCTTTGTAGGGTGTAGTGAAATTGGTGATATCCACATCTGCCATACGCAGTTTCAGGTTTTTCAAAATATAGTTAGCCGGCTGGGTAGCGGTTTCACGGCGGGTAATAATTTGCAGTTTATCCGCATCCAAAACATCGGCTACAAATTCAAAACTACCTTCTGCACATCGCCATAAAATATCCATTTTTTTATCGGCAAGGTTGTAGCTGGCCAAAAAGGGTAAATCGCCTTTGGGAGATGATCCTTGTGTGTTATTCAATAGAATTTGCGTGTTATTATTGGTAGTGTAAACCGTGTTTCTACCATATTTATTTTTGGTAGTTACGGGGTTACCCATAAAGCCATACGCATCGGTGGTATTTCTGTCTACCAATTTCTGGATGGTTTTATCGGTAGGATTTAATAAACTCAATCCGCTGGTTTGCTTGCTGGTTAAGCCTTCGTACACTAGGGCTAGCGTAGCATTGCCCCATTGCAAGCCTCTAAAACGGGTTTGTACTTTACATAGCGTATCGGGCTGGCCATTGAATGGTTTTTGTAGTGTTAACACCGCATCGCGGTAAGGCACTTTGTTTTTTATAAGTCCACTATCTAATGGATGGGTGTATACCAAAGTGGCATCTACATCATCTCTCCAATCAAAATTGGAAGGAACGTTTTGCACATTGTCGTATCCGCTTGGGCGAGTTTCAAGCGAAGGAAGTTTGGCAATAATTTGCACTAAATTACCTGCTTGTGTATGAACGGCTATTTGCGATGCAAAGCCACTAAAAGGCACTAAGTAACTAAAGGGTTTTTGTATAGTACGTACAAGCCAAAATTCCTCGTTGGGCGATGGCTGTAGTGTAGTAATCAATTGATTGCTAAACAGGGTTTTGCTTACACCATTTTGCCAGTGAATAATATTGCAAGTGGCATAAAACTCAAACAACTGCTCATCGTACGGGGTTTTTATCAAGTCTTGGTAAGTTACACTTGGCGCTGCCTTACCTTTTGATTCCTGGATGGCGGGGCTAAAGGGCATAACACTGCGTACTGGGGCTTTACTGGCGGGTAGTGGAGCAGCTTTGTATACAATAGCATCTGTTTGTAACCACTGAAAAGTACTACCAGTAATAGTATTGAGCGGTAGCGTATTTACCTTGGTAGCTTTTTTACTAGCCACATCTACCATATATAGGTTTACTGCAGTATTGGTATAATGTAGAAAGGCAAATTTGGTTTCAGCATTATTCCAGGCGGGGCCGCCAAATTTTCCACCTTGTGGTAGTCCGCTAATACTAACGGGTTGGTTTTTGCCTCTTTCAAAAAGGGCGATGCTGGTATAGCCGGCACTGCGGGAAGGGGAAAAGTTATTGGGGTTTATGCGTAAGCCGGCCACTCTAATTTCTGGCTGACCAATTTCTTCTACAGTTGGGTAGCTAGTACGGGTTAATTGAATCATCCATTTGGTATTGCTGCTTATGCGTACATCGGGTGTAGGGTTGGCCATAGCCAATTCTTCCATCACTTTTGGTGGTTTTTGGTAACCGGTAGTTTGGGCATTTACGGTTTGTATCATTGCCCAACTGGCACATAGTACCCATAGTTTTTTCATATCAAACATATTTTGCGGTAAGGTACACACACAGTTCTATTGGCGGTTACGTAGTACGAAAAAACAGGGTATAATTCTATTTTTTGGCGGTAAAACGTTTTGGAGCCAGTACTAGTACGTGTAAAAGGTTAGAATAATAGCCGAAAGCGGTGGAGCCAAACAGGTAAATTATTTATTAAGCGTGTATTTATAATATTGATTATCAGTAAGTTAAGTTTCAATAGATACTATATATAGCAGGTTTCTACATGCTTTTATATTCAAATTGTGGAATAAAGTGTGTCAAAATGGGAAAAAATAGTTGACCTTGTAGCTATAATCCGCAAAGTAGCATGACCCTAAATGCACATATATTATTCAGGTATTTGCCCAGCAAACTAAGATTGCTTGGCATTTTTGCCGCTTTGTGTGTGTGGTTTGTAGCTAACAGTCAATCTATTTTGTTCGATTCTACCAATTTTAGCACCGCCGGCTACGGCCGAAATTCAAATATTGCTGCCCTTTTTAAAGTGAATGGTTGTCTAGATAGCAATAACCGCTATATCATGGTTCTTTCTGATAGGAACGGAAATTTTAGCAATAACTCGGTAACCATTGGTATTGTGTACGCACCCTTCGCCACCTTTGTAAACGGTGTAATACCCGATACCGTTACGGCCAGTAACACTTATAGAATTAAAATAAAATCTACCAACCCAAGTGTAGAAGCTACTAGCCCATACTTTCAAATTAAGGATTGGGGCAATTTAAAGGCACAAACCAATGCCGTAATGCCTAACCGCATTTTACAGCCGGGTACAGCGTATGGCTATTGTACTAGTCCTATCCAACCACAAAATTTATTATTGATTGATTCTAGTAGTGCTGGTGCTAGTATACAAGCTACTTTAAAAAACGATTTTAACCAAGTTAACGTGGCTACTTATAACTATGTAAGTGGTGCCAATGTTTCCATTCCGTTAGATAGAAGCTATTATACCTACTATCAACTGGTGCAAAAAGACGGTATTGTAAGCACCCGAGCTTATTCCTTAATTAATTCTCGCAATAGAATTACGCTTGGTGTAGATGGTGAGCAAATTGGTTGCCTACCACAGAGTTTGGAATTTCAAATAGGTACCATTGGGGCTAGCGGTGGTATTAGCGAGAACTATCCCGGCTCTATTTATCAAGTTAACTGGGGCGATAATATTACTACCTACTACAGCTATTGCCAGCTAATGGATAGCATTGGAAAAATTAGGCATACCTACGGCAACACTAGTTGTTTACTGCCCAATGTAAGCTACAATATCACCGTTACAGTATTGCAACCTTGGCAAGCCAGCTCGCAATGCGATAAACCACAAGTAACCACCAAAGCTAAAATATCTAAACGTCCGATTGCATTTTTCCGATTACCCGATAGCGCTTGTGTAAATACGCCTGTGGCTGTAAGTAATATAAGTGATCCCGGACAAAAAGTGTTTGGCGAAATATGTTTAGCCAATGCCGACTACTACTGGTATGTAGACAACCAATTGGTGCGTACAATTTCTAACCAAATTCCAAGCATGGCTAATTTAGTACATACATTTACTACACCCGGCATGCACTATGTACGCTTGGTGGTAGATAATGGAACTTGTAGTATTTCTGATACGCTAGATAGCATTTGTATAGAACCACGCCCGCTAGTAAACTACAAAGCAAACAATGCCGATAGTGTAGGCGCCTGTGCCCCTTTAACCTTTACTACTACGAACCTTACTAATGCTGGTAACTGCAACCAGTTTAGATACGCTTTTAATTTGTGGGACAGAAATACGAACCAGCGTATAGTGCCTGGCCCTACTACTTATACCCTCAATTTTGCTACCGGCGCTACCACACCTACCGTAACCGTACACAAGGATGGTAATTATAGGTTTATAGTAAGTGTAACCAATTTGTGTGGTACTTATTTTGATACATTGGCAGTACGTGCTTTACCAAAACCTATTGTTCAGTTTCCTAGTAATAAAAGCTACTGCGGAACTAAAACTATCGCCTTTGGAACCGATACGCTTCATAAACCCATCATCAACTTAGAACTCAATTCATCTACCTATCAGTGGCAAGTAACGGGCGGAGCATTTCAGTTTGTAAATGGTACCAATGCTAGCTCTCGTTTTCCGGTAATTCAGTTTTTAAATGCTACTACTTACACAGTACAGTTGCGTTACGGAAATGGCTGTGCGGATACGGTGGCTACTCAGCAAATATCTTTCTTCCCTCGTCCGGCTATTTCCTTGAATAGAAATAGAGACTCTATTTGTTTCGATGCTAATTTATCTACCCTGGTAGCACAAGTACAGCCTAGTGGTTTTACCAATTTTTTATGGACAACCAATGGCACTGGAACGTTTACTAACACGCAGGATGCTCAAACAAACTACCAATTATCGGCAGCGGATAGAGCAGCTCAGAATATTCGATTAACCTTTACCGTAGTACCTGCTCAGCCCAATATTTGCGAAGCGGTAAGCGACAGTATTTTGGTACATATTTTTCCAAGAAATTTTAGTGCAAACGATGCAAGAAATATTTGTACGCAGCAGGCGGTAGGGTACCAACCCATTTCTAGTATTCAAAATAGTAATTATACATGGCAGTCGGCCATAGTATCCGGTAGTGTTTCGGGTGTTACTAGTAATGGAACGGGGATCATCAACGATGTTTTGGTAAATACAAGTACCGTAACAGATGCTCAAGTAAAATACAGCATTACCCCATTGGCCAATGGCTGTAGTGGAGAGGCGTTCGATTTTATAGCTACTGTAAAACCTAAACCAGTAGCGGGTAGTACAAAACCAATCGATTCTATTTGTAGTGGCCAGCCAGTGAATATTCAATTACAATCTAGTATTCCACACACGGCCTATACTTGGAGTGCTGTGGCCACAGGTGCTGCGGTAAGTGGTATTACACAGCCCACCCAGCCGCAAGCAGTTGCTGCTATTACCGATATGGTTAGCAATACTACCACGGGTACAGCTATGATAGTGTATACCATTACACCTTTTTCTACACCCACTTGTGCAGGTAATAGTTTTACGGATACCGTATTTGTGAAACCCGGTATTACAGCCGCCAATGCAGGAAACGATGTACGACTATGTGCTGCCAACAGCACACAATTACAAGGTAATACGCCAGTAATGGGTGTGGGTACTTGGGAGCAGGTTTTGGGTACACCGTTAACCATACAAAATACAGCCTTGCCTAACACAGCAATTAGTGGTATGCAAGCCAATGAGCAATACAGTTTTGTGTGGCGTATTGCCGATGCTTCTTCTTGTCCACCATCTACCGATACTGTGGTGGTATACAACCGTGCTGCGGTTACCACAGCTGCTGCGGGAACGGATCAAGTAGTGTGCGATAATATTGCTTCGCAAAATGGTTCGGTAAGTTTACAAGCCAATAATACTAACCATACTTATGAAACAGGAGCTTGGCAAGTAGTTAGTCGCCCTACCGGTGCATTAGCTACTATCGATAGTGCCAACAGGGCTATTACTACGTTTAAATTTAGTAAAGAAGGTGTATACACATTGGTATGGAAAATACAAAACGATGCCAGCTGTAATCCATCTACCGATACGGTAAAAATATTTGTATTTGATAAGCCATCTGTTAGCGGAATTGCAGCTAGCAATACACAATTATGTGCAGGTAGCAACGCTACTGTACAATTGAATAATTTGGCAGGAGCGGTTCAGTACTGGCAAGTAAACCATGCACCTTTAGCCGATAGTATTTGGGTAGATACCTTGGTTACCAATGCATCTATTTCGTTTACTGCATTACAGGATAGTGTTTTTGTAAAAGCCTTGGTAGTTTCCAATGGAGCCAATATGGGATGCTCTACTCGTTTAGAAACCAACGTTTTACCTATTAGCGTATCCGCTACTACCATACCTGGTAAATTATTGGGTACGGATACGGTTTGTAATAGCTCTAATGCCGGTACAATCACGCTTACACAGCATCGTGGTACCATCACCCGCTGGGAGTTTAGTACCAATAATGGTGCCACATGGCAGCCGATGCTCAACCAAACTAGTGCTAGTATTGCTTACAGTAATATTAGCAGTACCACATGGTACAGAACCCAAGTAAAAAATGGTTTTTGTAATGCTGCCTATTCTGATACAGCAAGATTGTTTGTACGGGGTGCTGTAACTAGTGCCAATGCAGGTGCAGATAGTAGATTATGCAACCAAAATGGTTTCACCCTTGCGGGTAATAGTCCTGCTCAAAATGAGTACGGTGTTTGGAGCCAAATAGCTGGCCCCAATACAGTATACTTTGCACAGCCACAAGCGTTCAATACACGGGTAGATAGTGTAGCTGTAGGTACGTATGGTTTTGTGTGGACCTTATTTAACAATGCTTGTGCCCCCACTAGAGATACAATATTTGTACAGAATTTCCCCGCTGTTAATAATACCATTGATACTGCTAGCATTACCAAATGTTTTGGTGAACCTATTTTTATAGGCGCCAGCCATGCTCAAGGTGGTTCCGGTGTTTTTCAATATGCTTGGCAAGTAAGTACGAATCAAGGGGCTAGCTGGAGCACTATTACTGGTGCCGATAGTATGCAGTACAGTTTTAGTGCAGATACCTCCAAATGGATTCGCCGAGTGGTAACTTCATCCGTTTGTAGCAATGCTAGCGCCGTAAAGAAAATAACGGTATTTAGTGCTATACGCCACAACAGTTTACCGCTGCAGCAGTTTGTATGTACTGGCTTACAGCCTGGCATTATACAAGGTTCTGTACCTACAGGTGCCGATGGTGTATTCGCTTACCGCTGGGAGTATAGTGTGGATAGTTTAAACTGGGCTACCGTGGCCAATGCCAGTGCTATAAACCTTCAGCCCGATACATTAACACTAACTACTTGGTTTAGAAGAATAGCATTTAGTAATTTCTGTGCTACAGAAGCTAATACAAGTAGTGCTAGCAAAGTACTGGTACACCAGAATGCTGAAGCTGATATTAATGTGCACCAATTGGTAAGTTGTGCTCCATTTTCTATTAACTCAAGTGTGGTAAATGCCTTAAGCTATCCTGATAGAAATGGAACGCATAGCTGGTTTGTGAATAATAGCTTACATGCCTCTACAGTAGATTTTCCGTTGTATGTTTTGCAACAGGCGACTGATTCCGTAAAAATTGGACTTACCATACAAAGTGCTCATGGCTGTAAGGCAGATTCTACCCAAGTAACATTACGTACGTTTGAAAAACCTGTACCTGCCTTTACCATGAGCGATAGCGTAGGTTGTGGGCCCATTACTGTATCGTTTAATAACCAAACACCCAACGCTGGTAGGTTTACCTATTTATGGGATTTTGGTAATGGCCAGCTATCGAACGCTACCAACCCTGCTCAAATTATTTTTCAGCCAAATGTTTTAGGTGGTGATACCATATTTTATGTAAAGTTAAAAGCTGCTTATGAGTGCGATACGGTGGTGATTACTAAACCTGTTTTTGTAAAAGGAAAACCCAAAGTAGTGTTCACGCCAGAGCGTACCACAGGCTGTTCACCATTTATAGCCCGGTTTACCAACCACACTGCTGGCGTAAATAATTTTGTATGGTATTTTGGAGATGGCGATTCTTTGGTTACCAATCAAAACAATACAGTTACTCATACCTACTACACAGGTGTGCAGGACACTGTTTTGGTGAAACTAAAAGCTACCAACGAATGTGGAACCGATTCGTCTAAGTTTAATTTAGTGGTATCGCCCAATACTATTCGGTTGGCAGTAATAGCCAATGGTAACCAAGTAAACGGCTGTGCACCACATACGGTACGCTTTGTAAACAATTCAAATGGTGCCAACGCTTTTGCATGGAATTTTGGAGATGGAACCACGCTAACTACTGGTAGAAATTTAGATACTATTACCCATGTATTTACCCAAGCAGGAAATTACCAAGTTACAGTACGTGCTACCAATGCGTGTAGCGATACTACAGGTGGGTTAAGTATTCGTTCTTTGGCTACACCCAATGCATCTTTCCAAACCCCTAGCACCATTTGCGTAGGCACTAATGTAAGTTTTCAAAATACAAGCGACACACTAGGCAACCCCACTTGGAATTTTGGCAATGGCAGTACCAGTAACCTTTTACAGCCGCAAACCGTTTACAACCAAGCGGGTACTTACGCCGCACAGTTGATTATGAGTGTACCCTATAATACCGGTAATGTAT
The DNA here is from genome assembly GCA_004292605.1 of Bacteroidota bacterium. Lineage (GTDB taxonomy): Bacteria > Bacteroidota > Bacteroidia > Chitinophagales > Chitinophagaceae > UBA10646. The sequence goes on along the minus strand of RDXK01000132.1, from coordinate 4,254 downwards.
GTGCCGATACTGCGACACAAACTTTGACTGTCGCCTCTACACTACCCGGATTATTTACAGCAAGCGACACTGCCAGTGCCTGTGCACCATTCACCGTTCAGTTTCAAAATATCAGTCATCCAACGGCTCAAACCAAATGGTTTGTAAACAATACTTTGGTACAAACAGGTGCATCATTTGCCAATACTTTTACTGCCAACGGAACCTACCCCGTACGCATGGAAGCTTTGCACCCAAGTGGTTGCACATTTGTAGCCGAAAAAACCATTGATTTAAGTGCTCCCACAGCTAGCTGGCAACACGATACGGGTGCTGTATGTAGCAGTCGTTTAGTTAACTTTCAAGCACAAACCAATGCTACGGTAGATAGTGTTCGCTGGTATTTTGGCGATGGTAATTCGCTGGTAACTAATGGCACTACCATACAGTACACCTATACACAAACCGGTCGCTTTACACCGTATGCAGTTATAAAACATGGCGGTGCCAATGGTTGTACCATTCCTTTGGTAGCTATCGATACTATTTTAGTAAATGCGGTGCAGGCTTCGTTTACACCAATGGTTACCAATGCCTGTGGTGTTTCTACTATTTCTTTACAAAATACCACTACTAGTTTTGAACCTATTATACAATCGCGTTGGTTGGTAGATAATGCTCACAGTCTTGCAGGTACTAGCGTACAGCAAACGGTTGCTGGCTTATCTCGTACGGTTCCGGTGCGTTTAATTACCACCGCATTAGGTGGCTGTACCGATACCATTACACAGCAGCTACCCGTTACCATTTGGAACTTACCTAATGCTGCTATAGTGGTGGATAGCATAGCTTGTGCTAGGCAGGCAGTAAGCTTTACACCGGCGGTAACAAGTACCGATAGTATTGCAGGTTTTCAGTGGAGTTTTGGTAACAATTTATTTTCCTCTGCCTTGCAGCCAAGCACACATTATGTAGCGGCCGGCACCTACACTGCACAGCTAGTAGCCCGTACTATACATAACTGTACCGATACTGCTATAAAAGTTATTACCGTAAAACCTACGCCAGTAGTAGTAGCCAATGCAGATAGGGTAGTTTGTAGGGGCCAATCTAGCACCTTACATGCTACTGGCGCCACCAATTATATCTGGAGTCCGGCTTTGGAAATTACTGGCATTACATCGGCTACGCCATCGGTTTTACCTAGCCAAAGTAGGCAGTATATAGTGTTAGGGTACGATGCTGCGGGTACTTGCTTTGCCAGCGATACCGTGAATATTACGGTACAGCAACCCATAGATGTTACTGTAAATAGAAATGATAGCATTTGTATAGGTAGCAATACCCGACTAACCGCTGCAGGTGCTGCTAAATATAGCTGGAGCCCTGTAAATGGTTTAAGTAATACCAATAGTTTTAGTACCGTAGCTCAACCCAATTTTACTACTACGTACACCGTTACGGGAACCGATGAGTATGGTTGTTTCACAGATACGGCAAACGTTACCGTGGCTATAGGGTTACCGCCTACAGTAGATTTGGGTTCCGATAAAACATTGGCCACTGGTACACAGCTGCCGCTAACTACTAAAGTTACCAATGGTCCCATACGTAATTGGTTATGGAGCGGTGCCGATTTATCGTGTACTACTTGTGCGGTGCCTACTGTAAATGTAAAAGCAGCTGGCTGCTATACGGTGAAAGCTACTACCGCTTATGGCTGTACCACGGCCGATACACTTTGTGTAAAAGTATTCTGCGAAAGTGCTCAGGTATTTATACCCAATGCATTTACGCCCGATGGCGATGGACAGAACGATGTATTTATGATACGTGGTAGCGGTATTAAAATGGTAAAAAGCGTACGTGTATTTAACCGCTGGGGTCAGGTAGTTTTTGAACGTGCCAATGTGCAACCCAATGTACCAAGCCAAGGCTGGGATGGTAAAATAAACGGTATACCCGCCAGTACAGATGTATATATATACACTTGTGAGGTGGTATGCGAAAACGATGTTCCTTATACATACAAAGGCAATGTGGCCATTATTAAATAATTATTCCCATGAAAAAAATTAGCATATTGATATGGGCTTGTACAGCGTGGGTGATAACTACAGCACAAGATTTATCTTTTTCGCAGTTTTACGAAAAGCCTTTGCTACGCAATCCAGCCTTAGCAGGTGTGTTTGATGGCGATGTAAGGGTTACCGGTGCTTTCAGAAACCAATGGCAAAGTATTTCGGTGCCGTTTCAAACTAGTGCTGCTAGTATAGAGTACAAAATTCCGTTTAACCAGCATGGCGATTGGCTTACACTAGGCTTGCAAAGCACTTTAGATGTAGCAGGCGATATAAAGCTAAAACGCACCCAAGTTTTACCCGTTTTAAATTTCCATAAATCCCTCAGTGCCGATGAAAGTAAGTACCTAAGTATTGCTTTTAGTGCTGGCCCTGTAAACAGTCAGTTCGATCCTACCAAGCTAAAATTGAACGATCAATTTATGGGTGGGGCCTACAACCCCAATGCTCCCACCCAGGTGTTTGAGCGTACCGGATTTAATTACTGGACAGCCAGTACTGGCATTAGCTACAGCAGCTCCTACGGCGAGGATATTAAGTATTATGTAGGGGTGGGTTTGTTTCATTTTAATAAACCCAAAGTGGCTTTTTATACCAGTAATAGCGATGTGTATTTGCAGCCCAAACTGGCCTTAAATGGTGGCATTACCATACAAACTACCGAGGTAAATAGAATTATAGGATACGCCGATTATTTTAGCCAAGGGGGTAATAAACAATTTATGATGGGGATGCTGTATGGTACCGATATTACCGAACGATTGGAAGATGATAGAAGGGTAAGTTTTTATGTAGGTGCGGCCTACCGCTGGAACGATGCCTTGGTGCCTGTAGCTAAAATAGATGTGTACCGTTTGGGTATAGGTTTAAGTTATGATGTTACGGTAAATAAATTAAGTACAGCTACGCAAATGCGGGGCGGTTTTGAACTTACCTTAAGTTATAAAGCCAATTTAACACGTCGTAATAGCTATACCGATGCCGTACAATGTGTAGGCGGCTTTTAATGATTTTATGAATATGTTTGGTGCATATTACTTACATACCATTTAGCCATGCATCAAAATAGTTTAAATGCCAATAAGCTACGCCAAATAGCTTTTTTACTAGTGCTTACTGTGCTAGCTGTGCAGCTGTATTTACAGTTAAAAACCTTTATTCCTGCGGCATTAGGAGCCCTTACTTTTTACATGGTACTGTTTAAACATCAGCGTGTATTGGTGTACCGAAAAAAGTGGGGTAAAGCCAAAGCGGCCACACTGTTGTTATTGGTAAGTTTTGTGGTGGTGTTACTACCCATATTACTATTGGCAAGTTTGTTAAGTTCTAAAGTAGCTTATGCGGTGGCCCACAGTACCGAGTTTGTTACACAGCTACAAACAGCGCTAGATGGTGTGGAGCAGCAATTTCATTTAGGCCTGGCTAGCAAGGAAAATTTGCAAAAAATAGGTGTGGCCATTGCCAACTCATTACCTAATATTTTAGGCGCCACTTTCGATACGTTGAGTACCATTGGCTTTATGTATTTTATACTGTATTTTATGCTTACCAATTCGGTAGAAATGGATAGGTGGATGTATAGAAATGTGCCGTTAAAAAATACCAATATTGCCCGCATAGGAAAAGATTTGAAAGTATTGGTAATAAGCAATGCCGTGGGTATACCCTTAATAGCTATTTTACAGGGTGTGGTGGCATTTTTTGCGTATTGGTTGTTAGGTGTAAAAGAGCCATTGTTTTGGCTGGTGGTTACCGCTATAGCCGGTATGATTCCCTTTGTGGGGGCGGCTTTGGCTTATGTGCCATTGGGTATTTTTCTTTGTATTCAGGAGCCTACTTGGAAAGGAATTACACTTTTGTTGTATGGGTTTTTGGTGGTGGGTACTGTAGATAATGTAGCCCGTTTTGCCTTACAAAAAAAGATAGGAGATGTACACCCATTGATTACCATTTTTGGTGTGGTAATAGGTTTACAAATGTTTGGGTTTATAGGGTTGGTGTTTGGGCCTATTCTTATCTCCATGTTTATTTTATTGGCCAAAGTATATTTAGATGAATTTGCTACCGATGAAGAGGAAGAAGAAAATTCCACCGAAGGAGCCGACGTATAGTATAGCTTATCCCACGCCGTAGTTCAATTATGCCGTATTTGGAGGTACATCCGCTGTTCGCCGCTCTATCCGTAGTCTTAAGC
>RDXK01000068.1 GCA_004292605.1 Bacteroidota bacterium | reverse complement strand
CCACAGCGGTACAGTTTTAAGAATGAGCAGGGTATGGAAGTGGAATATTGGGTAATGAAGCCCACTAATTATACCGCTGGACAAAAGTTTCCCGTGATTTTAGAAATGCATGGTGGCCCTAGTGCTATGTGGGGCCCCGGTGAAGCTAGTATGTGGCACGAGTACCAATATTTTTGTAGCAATGGCTATGGTGTGGTATACAGCAACCCACGTGGTAGCAGCGGCTATGGCGAACAGTTTTTACGAGCCAATATAAACGATTGGGGTGTGGGCCCTGCAAGTGATGTACTTACCGCTTTAGATAAAACAGTAAAAGAGGGCTGGGTAGATACGGCTAATTTATTTATCACGGGTGGCAGCTATGCAGGGTATTTAACAGCATGGATAATAGCACACGATAAACGGTTTAAAGCGGCTTGTGCACAGCGAGGTGTATATGAGCTAAATACATTTTTTGGCGAAGGAAATGCTTGGCGTTTGGTACCCAATTATTTTGGTGGTTATAGCTGGAACGCCAATACCCGCAAAGTGCTTGATGAGCAAAGTCCGTTCAATGTCATTGAAAACATTACTACGCCTTTGATTATTTTTCATGGTGAGAACGATTTACGTACGGGTGTAATACAAAGTGAAATGCTGTATAAAGGCTTAAAAGTATTGGGTAGAACAGTGGAATATGTTCGCCACCCTGGTGCTACGCATGAAATTACCCGTACGGGTAACCCACGCCAAAGGATAGATCAAATGCTGAGAACTTTTGAGTTTTTTGAGCGGTTTAAAAATACTTCCAAGTAGCTGTAGTTATTGGTGTCAATACCAAAAAAGCTACCGTGCCCGTTAAAAAGGGTACCGTAGCTTTTACTTTTCAAGAATGTTTGTAGCAGCAACGACTACAAAACCGCGAAGCCAATGGATGCCAACGTTGACCTTTTGTTATTGGCTACGCCACAAACGATGCATCTATCTTAGCCCTATCCGCCAATACCTTAGTACGGTTTGCTTTTCTATTATAATTCCAAATGGTGTAGCTTATAATTGGTTGCCCCAAGGCAATGGGCAGAATCAGTAAAAGCACCTGTGGAAGAAAAGGGAATAGCTTGGAATTGTTGACCAAGAATGCAGTAATGGCTGCAATAAAACCATGCGACATTCGGAAAATATGAATGAACAACCAATAGAATTTATTGGATGGTTTTTTTATGTAATTGTACAAATCTACTCCGCAGCAATACAAGCCAATACTAGAGAACGCAAATAAAACGATGGAGAAAAATAAATCGCTCCCCAAATTGATAATACCCAATACCACAAATACCAATGAAGTAAGCAGCATGCCAATGGTAAGTAGCCAATCTACTAGTTTAGGTTGTTGGTTTTTATGTAGTGTTTTTATAAACAAAATGCGGTAGCCTGTAGCAGCTTGGTAGAAGCTAATAATAGCAATGGGTATAAAAATGCGTAACTCTGGTTTAAAAATACCTGCATTTAAACCCAAAGCCGTGGTAACTGCCATAGCCCAAAAAAATATTTGTCCGCTAAGGCGATGAACCGATTTTCCTTTGGCTGCTAACATAGATACGGTTCCACTGATTAAGGTGATGGTACCTGCCAGAATGTGGATGATTTTTAGAATGTTTAGTACGCTCATAATGATGGTTGGGTTTAATGTGAGTGGTAAAGTAGAAGTGAAGGCCATGCAGTTCATGACCTTTCTTCTTACTTATTTTCCGATTGCTATGGTGATGGCCTACATCTGCTTCTATAGTATATTGCCTTACTTAAGGAAGGCGATAAAGTGTAGAGTATATTTTTTGGAATGATACGATGGCCTATTGTTCGGCGGCTTTTTTTAGTAATGCTAAGCCCTGTGTATTGGTTTTTATAAGATCGTTCTTTACACCAAATAGCCAAAGAAAAAATGCATCAGTTATGCCAGATTGTAGCTTGAAAGTTTCTGTCACGTCTGTGCCCGATGCGGTTTCGGTAAAACGATATTCAAAACTAGGTTGGGCTTTAAATGGTTTTTGAATATAGCATCGCTTGGCAATAGAGCTGTACTCGGTTATTTGCGTAATTTCTTGGTAGCCCACATCGTCGCCTTTATTACCTACCCAGTGGTATTGTGCCCCCACGGCACCGTCGGTACCCTTTATTTGGTATTGTTGGGTAGGGTCCTGCACTAAAAAAGGCGACCATTTTGGGAAGTCT
>RDXK01000131.1 GCA_004292605.1 Bacteroidota bacterium | reverse complement strand
GATAAAATATTGTCGAAGGATTATTCAGTAAGCTGTGCCAGCTGCCACAAACCTGCTTTTGGCTTTGCCGATACAGTGGCTTTTAGTGTAGGCGTAGGTGGCAAGTTAACACCAAGAAATACCCCCAGTGTATTAAACATGAAAAACCGCCCATACTTTTATTGGGACGGTCGGGCCCCTACTTTACAAGCCCAAGCATTGATGCCCATTGCCCACCCCAATGAAATGAATTTGCCCGTAGATAGTGCCGTTAAGCGGCTGCAAGCATCGGCCTATTATAACCAAAAATTTGTACAAGTATTTGGCAAACGCCCTAGCCGGCAGCTGTTGGGGGAAGCCTTGGCAGCCTTTGAAAAAACTTTGGAAACCAGTGGTAGTAAAATGGACTTAGCCATAGACGATAAGGCACAACTCACGGAAAGTGAGGAGCGAGGTAGAAAGCTTTTTGTAGGCGAAAAAGCAAAATGTTTTGATTGTCATTTTTCACCGGATTTTACAGGCGATGAGTTTAGAAATATTGGGTTGTACAATGGGAAAGATTTGAACGATGTAGGTCGTTATGCCATCACGAAAAATAAAAAAGACATCGGTGCTTTTAAAGTGCCGGGTTTACGCAATGTAGGCCTTACCGCACCCTATATGCACAACGGGATGTTTGCTACGCTAGAGGAAGTGGTGGCATTTTATAACAACCCCAAGCAGTTTGTACCCAATGCCATCAATACTGATGATTTGCTTAAAGAACCATTGGAGTTAACTGCCCAGGAACAAACCGATTTAGTGGCGTTTTTACGCACTTTGACGGACAAAAAGGGTATTGCCAGGTATTAGAATTAAATTTATTTGATATGTGTTTCTTGTTGTTTAACAAAATTTTGTTGAACTAAATAGAAGTATTGGCGTAATTATGGTTCATATTTACAACACAAAAAACCACAGCAATGGAAACTAAAAAACACAAGATTTTATTGTGCGAAGATGATACCAACTTAGGCATGGTGCTTAAAAACTATTTAGAGTTAAGCGATTTTGATGTAACACTCGAAAGAGATGGCCGCTTAGGTTTGGCTGCCTTCCAACGAGAAAAATTTGATATGTGTTTGCTAGATGTAATGATGCCAAATATGGATGGCTTTAAGCTAGCAGAAGAAATTAGAGATATTGACCAAGAAGTGCCTTTATTTTTCCTAAGTGCAAAAACCATGAAGGAAGATATAGTTACTGGTTATAATTTGGGTGCCGACGATTATATAACCAAGCCGTTTGATAGCGAAGTATTGCTGTTAAAAATTAAAGCTATTTTAAAACGTAACGAGGAGCTGAATAAGGAAAATGAAAACCAAGAGTTCGATTTAGGTGGGTATCATTTTAACCCAAAATTGCGTGAGTTGGTACACGGTACACAGCGTTACACCCTATCGCCTAAGGAAAGTGAATTGTTGAAAATGCTAGCCGAGCACAAGAACGATTTATTGCCAAGAGAGCGTGCCTTGAAGAAAATTTGGGGTAGCGATACGTATTTTAACGGTAGAAGTATGGATGTGTATATTGCCAAACTTCGCAAGTATTTAAAGGATGATGCTAATATAGAAATTGTAAACATCCACGGTAATGGATTTAGGTTGGTAGCACCTTAGGTGTAGCCAAAGCGAGTATAAAAAGAGGTTGCTTATCGAAGGATGAGCAACCTCTTTTGTTTTGGAGTGGTTATTTATTTACACCACCACGTTAATCATCTTACCTTGTACAAATACTATCTTTTTTATATTCTGGCCATCTACCCATTTTTGTACTATTTCGTTTTGTAGTACGATGGGTTCCACATCTGCTGCTGTTAGGTTTACATCAAGCACTAAAGTGGTACGTAGTTTTCCGTTAATACTTACCGGGTATTCCTTGGTACTTTCTACTAAATAAGCAGCATTGAAGGAAGGTAGCTCTGCTTTTGTAATACTTTCCTGCTTGCCCAAAATTTGCCATAATTCCTCAGCTAAATGGGGTGAATATGGTGCCAATAAAATAGCCAAGGGTTCTAGTATTTCTCGCTTGTGGCATTGAGCATCTTGTAGTTCATTTACACAAACCATAAATGCTGATACAGCGGTGTTAAACGAAAAACTCTCCGTATCCTCCGTAATTTTTTTAATGGTTTTGTGTAAAGTTTTTAGTTCGGCTGGGGTAGCAGCATCGTTGGTTACCAATACGCCTTTTACTTCATCGGTATACAAACGCCACAGCTTTTTTATAAAACGGTGAACACCTTCTATACCCTTGGTATCCCAAGGTTTACTTTGTTCTATGGGCCCCAAAAACATTTCATACATTCTAAATGTATCGGCACCATATTTGGCCACCAAAGCATCGGGGTTTACGGTATTAAACTTGCTCTTGCTCATTTTTTCCACCTCCGCACCGCATATATATTCGTTGTTTTCCAATATAAATTCGGCATGGGCATATTCACCATTTCGCCATTGTTTAAAGGCATCCAAATTGAGCGTAAAACCATCTACAAAATTTACATCTACCCGTATAGCATCTAGTAAACTATCGTTGTAAGTTTGGAGGGTTTTGTTTATTAAACCACTACTTACAAAAGTTTGAGTTCCATTTATTCGGTATACAAAGCGGCTACTACCTTGTATCATACCTTGGTTTACTAATTTCTTAAATGGCTCATCAAAATTTATATGTCCTAAATCGTACAGCACTTTCGTCCACATACGGCTATACAGCAAATGGCCTACGGCATGTTCCGTGCCACCTACATATACATCTACTTGGTTCCAGTAGTTACTAGCTTCTTTGCTCACAAAGGCTTGCTCATTATTGGGGTCCATATATCGTAAAAAATACCAGCTACTTCCGGCAAAACCTGGCATGGTACTGGTTTCACGTTTGGCGCCTGCTATGGTAGTATCCTGCACCCAAGTAGTGTTATTGCTTAACGGACCTTCACCAGCTGTTCCCACTTTTATATCGTCCATTGCAGGTAGTAAAAACGGCAATTCGGTTTCGGGTAATGCGTAAGCTACACCATCCTTCCACTCTATGGGGAAAGGTTCGCCCCAATAGCGTTGTCTACTAAAAGCCGCATCCCTCATGCGGTAATTGGTTTTTCTTTTACCAATATTTTTTTCTTCTAATACTTGTAAAATTTTATTGGTGGCTTCCTTCATGGGTAATCCGGTAACAAAATCGCTATTGTGCAAAATGGCATCTTTGGTAGGGTTGGCTTCCGTACCATCATATAAATCACCCAAAATATTGGTAATAGGTATTTGAAAATACTGAGCAAATTTATAGTCACGCTCATCGCCACAAGGTACCGCCATTATGGCTCCTGTACCGTAACCAGCTAGCACATATTCACTTATCCAAATAGGAATTTGCTGCCCCGTAATAGGGTGTATAGCATAGGCACCTGTAAAGCAGCCACTAATTTTTTTCTCGGCCATGCGTTCTCTTTCGCTACGGCTTTTTACATATTGAATATAGGCTTGTACATCGGTAGCTTGTTCCGTACTAGCAATGGAGTTGATATAGGGCAACTCTGGTGCCACCACTAAAAAATCTACACCAAAAAGGGTATCGGGCCGGGTTGTGTAAACTGTTATGGTTTGTGGATGGTTTTGTACTGAGAAAGTAATTTCCGCACCTGTACTTTTGCCTATCCAGTTGGTTTGCATTTCCTTCATGGCATCGCTCCATTGTAGCTTCGCAAGGTCGGACTGTAAACGTTCTGCGTATTCCGTAATACGCAAATACCACTGGCGTAGTTTCTTTTTTTCTACCGGGTGGCCGCCGCGTTCGCTTACGCCGTTTACCACTTCATCGTTTGCCAAAACAGTTCCCAAAGCTTGGCACCAGTTTACTTCGCCTACGGCACTAAAGGCCAGCCGGTATTCCATTAATATTTGCTGCTGTTGCTCATGGGACAGATTGTTCCATTCCTCTGCGGTGAAAGTTATGCTTGGGTTTCCGGGGCAGGGGTGGTTTGCATTACCTTCTTGTTTGAATGCTGTTTCCAAAGCGGAAATAGGGGCAGCTTTTTGTGTAGTGCGATTAAAATAGCTATGAAAAAGTTGAAGAAAAATCCATTGCGTCCATTTGTAATATGTGGGTTCGCAGGTTTTTATTTCTCGGCTCCAATCGTAGCAAAAGCCAATATTATCCAACTGTTTTCTAAAGTTTTGGATATTGTTTTCGGTACTAATGGCTGGGTGAATCCCATGTTCTATAGCATATTGTTCTGCGGGTAAACCAAATGCATCGTACCCCATGGGGTGTAGCACATTGTAACCCTGTAAGGTTTTAAAACGGCTATAAATATCGCTGGCAATATAACCCAAGGGGTGCCCCACATGTAAGCCCGCCCCGCTTGGGTAAGGAAACATATCTAACACGTACATTTTAGGTTTGGTGCTTTGGTTGGTTACCTTATAGGTTTGCTGCTGCTGCCAATATTGTTGCCATTTTTTTTCAATAGCAGAAAATACATATTCCATGAAAACTTGCTTGTAGATGGTTTTAGAAATAATTTCTTCAAAACTTTGTGGGTATTATTATCATAATTCACCCTGTAACATCGTTTTTTAAAGTGTTGCAAATGTAAGCTAAACGCCTAAATTTGCTGGTATTCCGTAAGGCAGTATTCAACTAACATATTTTTATGGCTCAATTTGGAAAAGGAAGTAGCAAGCGTAGTAAACCTAGCTATGTGTACAGCATTATTGGTGTGGCATTGGTGCTGCTAATTATGGGTATTATGGGTTGGGTGTTTTTAAATTTTAGTCAGGTTAGCAAGGCCTTGAAGGAAGATGTACGTATTAGCGTTTACCTGCGTACTTTAAATAAGGATTCCATTAGTCAGATACAAAATTTCATTGAATCAAAACCTTATGCCAAAAACGTAACTTATGTAAATAAGGATGCTGCCAAAGCCATTTGGAACAAGGAAAATAATGAAGATTGGAGCAAAATTTTAGATTACAATCCGTTACCCGAAAGCATAGATTTTTACGCTAAAAATGAGTATGTAAATAAGGATAGTTTATTACTTATTAGCAATGAAATTTTAACCAACTACGCTAATCAGGTGACCGATTTAACCTACCCCAAAAACCTAGTAACAAGTTTAGATGAAAAGGCCCGTAGCTACGGACTTATTTTTATAGTAGTGGCGGCTGCACTTTGTTTTATTGTTATTATTAGTATAGATAATACTATACGGTTGGCCATGTTTAGCAACCGATTTTTGATAAAAACCATGCAAATGGTAGGTGCCACCCGTGGTTTTATAGCCAAGCCGATGGATATACGTGCCGTGATTAATGGTTTAATAAGTAGTGCTATAGCCATAGCCATTATGTTTGGTTTAATGCAGTGGAGCGAAAATTTAGTACCACAACTCAAGGCTTTAAGAGATACCCAACTTACGTTGTTTTTATTTGGGGGCATGCTGATAGTGGGCGTGGGTATTAGCCTTATTAGCACCCACCGCAGTGTGATGAAATATCTAAAAATGAGTTTAGACGATTTGTATTAATTGATAAAGGCATATAGCCGCTTTGGCCTTACATTTGCCTTGCAAAATTTGATGTATGAGTTCTACTGGAAATAAAAAAGCTTCCAATTTTTCGCCTTTATTTAGCAAGGAGAATTATGTATTGATGGCTGTGGGCGGCGTTATGATAGCATTGGGTATGTTTTTAATGAGTGGCGGTAAAAATGCCGATCCTAATAGTTTTGATTACAACGTGGTGTATAGCAAAACACGTATTACCGTAGCTCCTATTTTAATTGTGCTTGGTTTAGTGGTGGAGATTTACGCCATTTTTAAGAAAACTAAGTAGGTTACTACACAAACAAATACTATTATATTAGCGGTGGATACACCGCTATTTTTATTTTACTAAATACCATACCAAAATGACTGGTTTACAAGCCGTAATTATAGCCGTAGTAGAGGGTTTGACGGAGTTTTTACCCATTAGTAGTACTGCCCATATAAAATTTGCCGAAGCATTTTTAGGCATGCCCAACAACGCTTTTAATGAGATGTTTAGCGTGGTAATACAGTTTGCCGCCATACTAAGCGTGGTAACCATTTATTACAAGAAATTCTTTGATTTTAAGAATCTTTCCTTGTATGTAAAACTGTTAGTAGCAGTGGTGCCCGCCTTGGTATTTGGCGCCTTGCTAAAAAAACATATCGATGCCGCTTTAAGCAATTTAACCATGATAGCTTGTGTAATGATAGGCGGTGGTGTTTTGCTACTTTTTATAGATAAATTATTTGCAAACCCTACCGTAACTGAGGAGAAGCAAATTGATTTTAAAAAGGCGTTTATCATTGGTACTTTTCAAGTAGTGAGTATTATTTTACCAGGCTTTAGTCGTAGTGCCGCCACCATCATCGGCGGTTTATCGCAAAAACTTACCCGCAGTTTAGCAGCCGAGTTTTCCTTTTTTTTAGCGGTGCCTACCATGTTTGCCGCTAGTAGTAAAAGTTTGTTAGATGTGTACCAGGATAACCCAGAAGTACTTATTCCTGAAAACTTTGCTTTGCTAGGCGTAGGTGCAGTGGTAAGTTATATAGTGGCCTTGCTGGCCATTAAATACTTTATAGGTTTTGTATCCAAAAACGGTTTTAAGGTGTTTGGATACTACCGTATAGTAGCCGGTTTGGTGCTGCTAGTATTGCTTTACCAAGGTGTTATTAAATAATTTTTCATGCAAACATCCCAACCAAAAGTAGTAAGGGCATGGGCCATGTACGACTGGGCCAATAGTGTTTACAACCTGGTTATTACATCCACCATGTTTCCGGCTTATTACGCCGCTGTTACTACCAATAACGGCAATACAGATGTACAATTTTTAGGTAGAACCTACGTAAATACAAGTTTGTATAACTATGCACTAGCGTTTGGGTTTTTGTTGGTAGCATGTATGAGCCCAGTACTATCGGCCATTGCCGATGCCCGTGGTAATAAAAAAAGCTTTTTACGTTTTTTCTGTTTGTTAGGTAGTGTTAGCTGTAGCGGATTGTATTTTTTTGACGGAAACCATGTAACACTGGGTATATTCTTGGTAGTGCTAGCATGTATAGGTTACTGGAGCAGCATTGTATTTTACAACTCCTATTTACCTGAGATAGCCGCCCCTGAGCAGCGGGATGCCGTTAGTGCCAAAGGGTTTACCATGGGCTATATAGGCAGTGTATTATTACAAGTAATTTGTTTTGTATTGCTGTTTAAAAAGGAATTATTTGGCATTCCTACGGAAGCGAAGGCTTTGCAATTGTCTTTTTTGATAGTGGGTATTTGGTGGCTAGGTTTTGCCTTGCCCGCCTTACAAAAATTACCCAACGGTGTACCTAATAAAGCTTTGAGTACTAAAAATGCGGTAGCTGCTGGGTTTACGGAGCTTAAAAAAGTGGCCTTGCAGGTAAATAAATTGCCCAATTTAAAATGGTTTTTGGTGGCATTTTTCTTTTACAATATGGGTGTGCAAACGGTGATGCTAGCTGCTACACTATACGGTACCAGCGAATTAGAAATACCTACCACCAATTTAATAGTAGCTATTTTATTAATACAATTAGTGGCTATACCTGGCGCCGTGGTAATGAGTAAATTATCTGCCAAAATCGGTAATATTCCTACGCTGTTATTGATAGTGGCGGTGTGGGTGGTGCTATGTGTAGTAGGCTATTATTTACCTAAAAATGGCATTAACGAATTTTATGCATTGGCCGTAGGGGTGGGGTTTGTAATGGGTGCGGTGCAAAGTATGAGCCGTAGTACGTACAGTAAGTTAATGCCCGATACGCAGGACACTACTTCGTTTTTTAGCTTTTTTGATGTTACTGAAAAAATCGCCATCGTGATAGGAATGTTTGGTTACGGATACATTACCGAGTTAGCAGGTGGTTCGCAGCGAAACTCTGTATTGGCTTTATCTATTTTATTTTTAGTGGGTTGGGTGATATTATTGTTTATTCACAAATCAAATAAAAAAAGTTCTAATGCAATTGCATAGCATTGATACAGGTAATTTTAAGTTAGATGGCGGTGCCATGTTTGGCGTAGTACCCAAAACTATTTGGCAAAAATTAGTACCGGCCGACGAGAATAACCTGTGTACTTGGGCCATGCGATGTTTGCTGATAGAAGATGGAAACCGCCTGATATTAATTGATACAGGCATAGGTAACAAACAAAGCGAAAAGTTTTTTAGTCATTACCATTTACATGGTAACGCCAGCTTAGAATCTAGTTTACAGCAAAAAGGATTTTCTACGAACGATATTACCGATGTAGTATTGACCCACCTACATTTTGATCATTGTGGTGGTGCGGTAAAACGCCAAGGCGATGCATTGGTACCAGCATTTGCCAACGCAAGGTTTTGGAGCAATGAAGCACACTGGCAATGGGCTACACAACCCAACGATAGGGAAAAAGCCAGTTTTTTAGGCGATAATATTTTACCCATTCAGCAAAGTGGACAGCTACAATTTTGGAACGATGCGGACCACCCATTGGGCGAAAATTTTGGTATGAAATATATGTACGGCCATACCGATGCTATGATGCTACCTGTAATACAGTATAAAGGCCACACAATAGTATATATGGCCGATTTACTACCTAGTGTAGCACATTTACCTTTGCCTTATGTAATGGGGTACGATATGTTTCCATTAAAAACGCTGCAGGAGAAAAAACTGTTTTTACAAGAGGCGGTAGCTAATAATTATATTTTATTTTTTGAGCATGACGCCGTGCATGAGTGCTGCCGATTAGAAGATACAGAAAAGGGTATACGTGCTAAGGAAACCTTTGCCCTAAGCGAGCTGTAGGGTATACTCCGTTAACGAATTTTTACTGCTGGGTTGCCGGCGTACACACCAGGTTCGGTGATATTTTTAGTTACTACGGCTCCGGCACCAATCACTACATGGCTGCAAATATGTACCGGTAAAATGGTGGCATTGCTGCCTATGCTCACATGGTTTTCTATCACCGTTTTTTTCCAAAGTTGTTCATTGCCTTGTGCTGGTCCGCCGCAGCTAAATGTATCGTTTATAAACATTACGCCGTGGCCTACAAAAACATGGTTGCCTATGGTTACTAGCGAGCAAATAAAGGAATGACTTTGTATGCGGCAGTGGTTGCCAATAGTTACGTTGCTTTGAATTTCTACAAAAGGGCCTACAAAAACATCATCGCCTAGTGTACAACGGTATAAATTGCTTGGCTCTACCACGGTACAATCCTTACCAAAAACCACCTCATGAATGCCTATATGTTTACGGTTATACATAGTTATAAAGGCTTGGCCATTTTATATACTTGTTCTATAAAATCAATAGTTTGCACAGCGTCGTTCACGGAGAAAATTTCTGATGGATCTTCCCATTCATTCAATAGTTGTTTATACCATGTAGGGTGGTTGCTCATACTACCTTGATACCCATTGTAGGTATTGGGCTGCAAGCCAATGGTGTGTACTGCGGGCAGACTGTGGTTCTCTATATTTTGGTAGGCAATTTTATTGAGGTAGGCACCGCCAATTTTTACTGTGCCTAGCGTACCTAAAATAGTAATGCTGCCTTCCATATTTTGCTCGTAGGCGTTGGTAGTAAAGTGCATGGTGCCCAATAAACCATTATTGCCCTTGCAGGTAAGTACACAGGCATCTTCTATTTCTAACCCATCATGTAATTGATTAGTAATGCTAGCTGCAGTAGGTGTAATGTTACCTACTAACCACAAAGCCACATCTATAAAATGGCTAAACTGGGTAAGTAGCATACCACCATCTAGCTGCTTAGTTCCCCGCCATGTGGAGCCTTGGTAGTATTGTGAATTTCGGTTCCAAAAGCCATTTACTTGTAGGCCAATGAGGCTGCCCAATACACCGTCTTGTATAGCCGTCTTAACGGCAATTACCGGTGGATTGAATCGGTTTTGTTTTACTACAAATAATTTTCTTTGGTATAGAACAGCAGTTTGCTGTAGCAGTTGTGCATCGGTAAACGTAATAGCCATGGGCTTTTCCACCACTACATGTAAACCGGCTTGTAAACAACTAACGGCTTGCGGCGTATGAGCGGCATTGGGTGTGCAAATAACGGCCACATCGAAATTTTTAGTATCCAACGCTTGCTGTATTTGTGAATAACAACTGCATGATGGATATTTTTCCTTGGCCACTACTAGTTTTTGTACATCGGAATCTACTATGCCGGCCAGCAAATTATGCTCCGCTAAAATAGCAGCGTGGCGTACACCTATGTTTCCGAAACCTATTAATAAAAACTGCATAGTATTAGGCAAAAAGGGTTTGAGCTTTTTCTAAACTTTCGGGTTTACCTACATCCAATAAAATAGAATCGGAATGATCGAACGCATGAATAGAATGGTTTTTGGCCAGTTCCAAATAAACATCTATCATACTGTATTTTCCTGGTTGTAAATAGTTTAATAAAGCATTGCTAATTACGTGAATGCCACTAAACGCCGCCGCATGAAATACCTTGGTGTCACGGGCCATTTTTTGTTCCTGCGTTACGGTATTTTGCCACCCACAAAGCTCGTTCTCAGGTGTAAAAAGCAATTGCCTGCTACTGCTTCGCTGTGTGGTAGCCAAGGTAGCAAGTGGTTTGTGTGCTTCGTGGTATTGTATTACATCGGTTAACTTTAATGTGGTCAAAATATCGGCATTCATTACCACAAAATTTTCTGCCTTTTGCAAATGTTGGGCGGCAAACTGCAAGCCGCCACCTGTTTCCAAAACTTCAGCACTTTCATCGCTAATAATTATATTAGCTCCCCAGCCATCATTGGTATGTACGGCATCTATAATTTGCTCTGCAAAATGATGCACATTTACCACCATATTTTTTATGCCATAGCTTAGCAAATACTCCACATTTCGCTGAAGTAAACTTTTGCCATTTACCACGGCCAAAGCCTTGGGATGATGATTGGTAAAGGGTTTTAAGCGGCTGCCTAAACCTGCGGCAAATATCATAGCAGTGTGTATCATACTATTCTTCAATTACAGAGGTGGTTACCCAATTAGCGGTATTGGTGTGTATTAATACTACTTGCACTTTAAACTTATTGCGTAAATGCCTGGCTGTTTGTTCAGCGGCATACACGCTTCGGTGCTGACCACCAGTGCAGCCAAAATTAATATGCAGACTTTCAAAATCCCGCTCTATATAATTTGCTACGGCTATATCCACCATATCAAAAACGCTGTTCAAAAATTCGTTCATTTTGGTGCGTTGCTCTAAAAAATCTTGCACCTCTTTATCCTTACCGCTTAAGTGTTTGTAGGGGTTAAAACGACCCGGATTTAAAATACTTCGCATATCAAACACAAAGCCTCCACCGTTGCTACTATCATCGGGCGGAATACCTTTTTTATAACTAAAACTGTGTACCGTAACCACTAGCTTGGTTTCTGCTGTGGCTTGTATAGGTTCAAACTGGGCTATCACTTCTTGGCTAGTGGTATAGGCTAGCATACGCTCAAATTCCGGACAGCTTAACCCTACTTTTTTGTGCTGTAAAAACCACTGTAAATTTTTTAATGCTAGTGGAATACTGGCTAGGAAATGGGCTTTACGTTCAAACAAACCTCTAAAACCATACGCCCCTAAAACTTGTAGTAAGCGTATAAGTATATAGCCATTAAACTGACTAACAAACAATTCTCTATCTATATTTTTCTGAAGCAGTTTTTCGGCTTCATTCATATAATGTTCTAGCAAACTGTTTTTCCACTCATCGCTTAGTTCGGCTTTTGCTTGCCACAATAAGCTTGCTACATCGTACTGTAAAGCACCTTGCATACCACCCTGAAAATCTATAAAATGAACATCGTTATTGTGTACTACAATGTTTCTGCTTTGGAAGTCGCGGAACATGAAATATTTATGTTCCGTTCTGGTAAGGAAGGAGGCTAAAAAATCAAAATCATCTAGCAAGGCCTGCTTATCGTAGGGTTGCTTTAGCGTATCTAAAAAGTAATATTTGAAATACAGTAAATCGCTTAAAATAGCTTGTTTACCAAATTCCTTAGCGGTTAAACACCAATCGTAGCTAAAGCCTTCGTGCCCTTTTATTTGTAATTGTGCTAGCTGGCTTAGGCTTTTTGCAAACAGTTCGTATACCTCTTGCGTATGGCCTTTTTTCTCTAGCTGGTTTAGTAAGTTTTCTTCGCCTAAATCTTCCTGGATATATACCGTACCATCTTGGTTAATGGCAAACACAGTAGGTACGGGTAGATGTTTGTTTTTAAAGTGCTGGGCAAACTGTATAAAGGTTTTGTTTTCTCGTACGTTTACGTTGTACGTACCTATATAAGTAGGGCCATCAGCGGTATACAGCCTAAAATAAATTCTATCGCTACCACTTTGCGGCAGCTTTTCTATTCGCTGTAATTGGGTAGAAAAATGTTGTGTAAAAAGTAGTTCTAGTTCGTTAATGGCCAGTTGCATGTATACCCTGAGTTAGGCGGTAAAAATAAGGTTTTTGAGGGGTTGGCACCGGGTATTAATTGGTAGCTGTTTCGGCAGCTTTTAATAACTGGTAAAGTTCCTGCTGGCTGGTACTGGTTTTATCTTTTGCGTACCAGCTATGTAGTTCGTGTTTAATGGTATTAAAATCATCGCCTTTAGCAAGCATGCTGCTGTAAATAGTTTGTAAGGCCTGCGGCCTTGGGCCCCAGTGTGTAATGCCTTCCCCGGTGGAAGCATCGGCTATTATTAGTTTTGGAATGCTACGGCTTTTACCGTTTTGTAAATAGGCATCCATCAGCACAGGTGTTTTATCTCTCAATAAATACACGGTTGTAATCAATGGGTTTTGCTGTGCCATTAAATGAAATAGTGGTACAGTTTGGGCGGCATCGCCACACCAGCTTTCGGTGAGCACTAGCCATAGTTGTGGTGTTTTTATTTTCCGAACTACCTCTTGCAATTCCGCGGAAAGCTCAGTGGTTTTTAGCACTCGCTGCATACGTTGCAAGTTCAGTTTTATATAGTCTAAAATCTCCGGCTCATCCATTGCAGGTGTGCTGGTGCTTTTTCCTTCTTTAAAAAGCTGTGTGCTAAGGGCCACATATTCCTCAAAACTGTATCCTTGGTGCTGAAACTGGCGTAAATCCAACGGCGTGCTCATGTAATAAAAATTAAAATTGCTTACGAATGTAGCGTTTTTGAGGGCAGGTTTCTGTAAAAAAATGGGGTTTACTTACCTACATTTGTTGTATGGCGAATGCAAATTTGAACAGCGATAAGCAACTACAATCGGCGGCGGAAAAAGAATTTGAAAACAATATTCGGCCCACCGAGATTGGCGATTTTAGTGGCCAGCCGCAACTGATAGAAAATTTGCGAATTTTTATTAAGGCAGCAAAAATTAGAGGCGAAGCCCTAGACCATGTATTGTTTCATGGCCCGCCCGGCTTAGGAAAAACTACGCTTAGCCGTATAGTAGCCAACGAAATGGGCGTGAGTATTAAAGAAACTAGCGGACCGGTGATAGAAAAGCCAGGCGATTTAGCGGGTTTACTCACCAGTTTAGAACCCAACGATGTTTTATTTATAGATGAAATACACCGTTTAAGCACCGTGGTAGAGGAGTATTTGTACGCCGCCATGGAAGATTTTAAGATAGATATTATGCTAGATAGTGGCCCTAGTGCCCGAAGCATTCAGCTAACCCTTAATCCATTTACGTTAGTGGGTGCTACCACCCGTAGTGGCTTACTTACGGCACCGCTACTTTCTAGGTTTGGTATAAAAAGCCGATTAGAATATTACAACGCCAATACATTGCAAAAAATATTACTGCGTAGTGCTGCAATTTTACAAACAAAAATTAGCGATGATGCTGCTTTTGAAATTGCCCGCCGCAGCCGGGGAACGCCCCGTATAGCCAATGGCTTACTGCGTAGGGTACGAGATTTTGCTCAGGTACTAAACGATGGGGATATAGATTTAGGTATTACCCAGCATGCCCTGCGTGCCCTGCATGTAGATGAACATGGACTGGATGAAATGGATAATAGAATTTTATTGGCCATTATTGAAAAGTTTAAAGGCGGCCCTGTGGGTTTAACTACTATTGCCACGGCAGTAGGCGAGGAGCCCGGCACTTTAGAAGAGGTATATGAGCCTTTTTTAATACAAGAAGGTTTTTTGCAGCGTACACAGCGTGGCAGGGAAGCTACTAGTAAGGCCTATGAACATTTGGGGAAACAACCGCACCAACGGGGCGACCAGCCCAGCCTATTTGGTGGCTGATATTTGCTGAAGTACCTGCAGTAATTGCTGCTGGGTAAATGGTTTACCAAGCGTAAGGCTCATGCCGGCTTTTTGTAACATATCTAGCTCCTCAGCCGAATTGGTGGCTGTAAATGCTACTAAAGGTATATGCTTGGTTAACTTGTTCGATTTTATGAGTTTGGCCGTGGTAATACCATCCAGCCCATCCATATGTACATCTAAAAAAACAGCATCTACGGGTTGCTTTTGTAGCTCATCTAACACGGTGTTGCCATCATTCACGGCTATTACCTGCACATTTTCTTGTTCAGCTAGCATTTGTTGGAACAATAAAATATTCACATCATTATCATCCGCCACAATAATTTTTAGCGGTGCTAACGTTATGGAGGCATCGCTATTTGTTTGAACGGCTGTGGCGGTTTCGGCAGCGTATTGTATAGGAATTTCTACCCAAACGGTGGTACCCTTATCGGGCGCCGATTGTATATCGAGTTTGCCTTGCAAATGTTTTACCACACCCTGAACAATAGATAAGCCCAAGCCGCTACCTTCCACATCGGTGGAATGAAACCTTTGAAAGCTGCCAATTTTTTCGGTGGCTTCCTGCGGAAAACCTATACCGGTATCTATTACCGTAATTTGTAAAATAGGTTCGGTAGCTGCCTCTGCCAATACCGATAGAAATACTTGTATAGAACCTTTTTCCGTAAATTTTACAGCGTTATCTACCAAGTTAATAATCACCTGTAGTATACGTGTAGTATCTGCTATAAATGCGTTTTTTGGAGCCGATTTCTTTAAGGAAAATTGGAGCCCTTTTTGCTGCATTTTGGGTGCATAAATGGCTTCTAAATAATCGGTCAATTCCGGAAGATGGAGTTTTTTTAGCTGTGTTTCTGCTACGCCAGCTTCTAATTTGGCCAGCCCTAATAAATTATCCAGAATATCTTTTATTACCGTAGCACTTTGCGATATTAACTGTACATAATTAGCCCCTTGTGGCGTGCCTTGCTGTTTTTGAAGTAATTCCGCAAAGCCAGCAATACTAGTAAGTGGTGTACGCAAATCGTGTGAAATGGTAGCTATCAGTTTGTTTTTAAATACCTGCTCTGCTTGTAACCGCTGTGCTTGTATTTGTTCAAATTCTAAAGCTATTACACTTTCGTTTCGGCGCTGCACAATGGTTTGTATATAGTTACAATTTTCTGTAAAATCGTACAATACCAAAAACGGATTTTGCTCCTTGTTACCCGAGTTAAAAATTACATTGTAGTTGCCTATTACATCGCCTATTTCAAGGTGTATGCAATGAAACACGTGTTCTTCGTTTTTATCGTCGAACAAATGCCGAATAGTTTCAAAAAAGGGGTGAACGTTTTCAATAGGTTGGGCATTAGGAACTTCAAATAAATGATCATCGCTTAGGGTAATAATACCATCATCGTCTAGTATTATTACTTGGCATTTATTAAATATATATCGTTCTCTAATGGCTTCTAGCATAGTTGACTTTATTGTACCAAAGTATGGGCAAGTTTTTCAAAAAGTAGTTCCACACATTCGCCGGTTTTCGCACTACTAAAATGCGTTATCCAAGGTGCTTTTTCGCCCAAGGTGGCAATAAAACTTTCTTTATCTACTAAATCTATTTTATTGGCTACGGTTACCAATTCTGTTTTGGGGTAGTTCGTTCTAATAAAATCTAACTCGTCTTCCAGTATTTCGTAGGTAGATGGTCGGCTAGCATCTAACACATAAATAAAGCCCGATGTGCCTAATAAAAAACTTGGACGCAGTTTTTTCATATCCTCCTTGCCTTCAATATCCCAAATAAGTAGCGTAAGTTCTTGGTTATTTACTTGCACCACTTTTTTTACAATGTGTACGCCTACGGTTACAAAATAATCATCGGAAAAAACGTTTTGCACGTAGCGACGAATTAGGCTGGATTTACCCACACCAAAATGTCCTACTAAAACTATTTTTTTCGATTTAAGCATCTTTAAAAAAATGTGCCAGCTGTGTATTTAGCACGGCTTTATTTTGAATGTTAGGGTTTATTTGTTTTTTGGCAAATCTAAACAAATCATCTTCAAGTTTATTTTTAAATACATCGTCAAAAATTCCTGAAATAACCATGGCCACATAGTAGGTATGGAAATTTTTGAGGTAAATTTTGTAAAACTCGTATTCTATTAGTTCTAAACTTTGGTCGCCAGTTTGCACAGCATCTTCTCCAAAACTTTTTATGGCGGTAAGCATGCCAGCTAGCATATCCTCATCTATGGTATTTTGTTTGCTAAAGCTGCCCAACAGTAAGCCGGAACCTTTTTCTACTATATATACTTGTACTACTTTCGATTTGGCCATTTCGCTAATCATCACCTCTGTTTGGCCAAAACCCGTAAAGAATGATTTTATTTTTACCGTGTAGCGTTTGAACGAGAAGGTTTTGTTGATCTGTGCATTGATGCTATCGCTCAGGGCTTTTATTTCCGAAGCAATATATTTCTTGATCATTTTGCCAATGATGGGAAATAGAATATTCACTACTTGCTCCTGCGAATTTTTTATTTGCTCCTCTAATGCTAGGGCAATGGTAGGACCAAGCTTCCCGGGAATTTCTTCCGTAAAAACTTTTAGCTTATCATCAATAATGGGGTTAACCTTTTCGGCTAGTTCGGGCTTTGTGTCAATAGTATGCTGGAGCTCATCTAATTTTTGTAAAATTTTTTGAGCTAGCTCCCTATCCTCATCTAACAATAGGTTTTTTAGTTGCAGTAATTTTTCCGTGTCGGTCATGCCTACGGTGCTTAGTAATCCTGCATTATTTTTTCTCCTAAACTTACCAATAGCTCGCCAAGCTGCTGACGGTCGGTTTTAGTATGTTGCAAACCATCCATACGCTGTGTAGTGCTACGTTCTAATTCCGTAATGCGGATGTTGATATCGGTTTCTAGGTTATCCATCGCCTCGGTAAGTTGTTTGTTTACTAGGGCTATATAGTACTCTAGTTCCTGTTTTTTCTTATCTAGCTCATCTCGTACCTGTTGAAAATCGGAATCAATTTGCTGAATATTTTCACCAAAAATTAATTGCTTAATGGCTTCTATTCTGGCCACATCTTGACCTTTTGGCTCGGCTGCTCCGTTTTTTTCTGGCGTTTCGGCGGGCTCGTTTTTGGCTGATTTTGACATATATCAATAACGTTTGTATAAAAATAAGGGCTAAACACCTATTTGGTACGTTCTACTTGAGCCAAAACTGCTATTCAATGTTTTTTTAATGTACTACGCACATTCCATTCTACAAAACCTACTGTAAATAGCTTCATAATGTGGAATGATGTTTTGAATATCAAAAGCTGCTGCTTGCTGGTAAGCTTCGTTTTTTAAGTATGCCAAATGCTCGTTATTACTCAGGGCTTGCAAAGCAAATTCACTCAGTTGGGCCACATTTCCTACCTCGGCCAAATACCCAGTTTTTCCATGAATATTTATTTCTGGTAAGCCACCTGCAAGGCTGCTCAATACGGGTACCCGGGCTGCCATAGCTTCCAAGGCGGCTAAACCAAAACTCTCATACTCGGAGGGTAATACAAACAAATCGGACACCAATAAAATATCTTCCATTTGTTCCTGCTTGCCTACAAAACGTACATGCTCATCTACCCCAAGTTCACGGGCCAAAGCTTCCATGGGGTTACGTTCTGGGCCATCGCCTACCATGAGTAATTTACTAGGAATTTCCTTGCAAACATTGGCAAAAGTGTAAATAACATCTGCCACACGTTTCACTTTTCTAAAGTTGGAGGCATGTATTAAAATGCGTTCATTATCGGGCGCTATTACTTTTCTAAAAGCATCTAAAGGTTTTTTCTGAAAGCGTTTTACATCTACAAAATTATGAATTACCTCTATGGGCTTTTCAATGGTAAAATTGTTCAATGTTTCCTGCCTTAAATTATGCGAAACCGCAGTGATAGCATTGCTTTCGTTGATGGAAAAAGTTACTACAGGCTCGTAGGTTTTATCTCTACCTACAAGGGTAATATCGGTTCCATGCAGGGTGGTGATGAAGGGAATTTTTCTTCCTTTCTTGGCCATAATTTGCTGTGCCATATAAGCGGCCGATGCATGGGGTATGGCATAGTGTACGTGTAGTAAATCAAGGTCGTGATTCATTATTACATCTACCATTGTACTTGCTAAAGCTACCTCGTACGGAGGGTAATCAAACAGTGGGTAAGTGGGCACCCGCACTTCATGGTAAAAAATATTGGTATTAAATACATTGAGCCTTACGGGCTGCTGGTAGGTAATAAAATGTACTTGATGCCCTTTATCGGCAAGGGCTTTGCCTAGTTCCGTTGCCAGTACGCCACTACCACCAAATGTGGGGTAGCACACTATTCCTATACGCATGTGTTTGTTTTTTGCTTTGCAAAGATGCTGTGTTTTGCTATGCCATTGCCGTAATCTTTCTATATACAGTTTTGAGTGTATACACGTACTTTAGGGCTATGAAAAAGTTTCGAATGTGGATGATGGTTGGCGGCTTAGTAGTTAGTAGTTTTTATGCAAAAGCACAGCTACCCACTAACGATAGCCTTGCCATAAAAGCATTGGCAAATAGTATATTAGCCGATGATGCTATAATGCAAAATCTATATTATTTAACTAAAAAAATAGGTGGCCGTTTAGCCGGTAGCCCACAAATGTTTGCTGCGGAAAAATGGGGATTAGCAGAGTTGGAGAAACTAAAGCCCAGCAAGGTTTTTACACAAAGCTGTTTGGTGCCCCGCTGGGTACGTGGTAAAGGCGATACGGCTTTTATAAATTACGCTTTGCCTAATAGTAAAAAGCTAGTGAGTAAGTCGCTTGCCATATTGGCTTTAGGTAATAGTAAAGGAACCACCAAGCCCGTGCAAGCACCTGTTGTAGTAATAAAAAGTTTTACTGAATTAGAGGAACGCAAAGCGGAAGTAAAAGGGAAGATAGTTTTATTCAATGCTGCTTTTGATGCCACTACCGTACAGCCTTTTAGGGAGTATGGCAAAAATGGTGTTTACCGCACTACGGGTGCATCCCGTGCGGCCAAGTATGGTGCAGTAGGCGTTTTGGTAAGAAGTATGAGTGGCGGAACCGATAATTTACCGCATACGGGCAATATGACGTACAACGATAGCTTCCCAAAAATACCAGCTGCCGCTGTGGGCTTGCACGATGCTAATTTTATAGCTAGTAAAGCAGCTTCTAACGCAAGCATTACCCTGCATTTGCATGGCACTAACTTACCCGATACCACAGGCAACAACATTATTGCAGAAATTACAGGTAGCGAGTTTCCAAACGAGGTAATTACCGCAGGTGGACATTTAGATAGCTGGGATGTATGCGAAGGTGCACACGATGATGGTGCTGGTGTGGTACAAACCATTGCTATTTTACGTGCATTTAAACAGTTGGGCTTTGCCCCTAAACACACCATACGCTTTGTTTTATTTGCCAATGAAGAAAATGGTACCCGGGGTGCTAAAGCTTATGCAACCAGTTTTGAGAACAGTAATAGCAAACCCATTTTTGCGTTAGAAAGCGATGCAGGTGGATTTACACCAAGGGGTTTTGGGTTTACAGTAACCGATGCGGTTTGGGAAAAAATACAAGCTTGGCGTACACTGCTAGAACCGTATTTGGGCGATAAGTTTGTAAGGGGTGGTGGTGGTGCCGATATAGCCCCGCTGAACAGAAATTTTCAAACACCCATAGCAGGGTTACAGCCGGATGGACAGCGATATTTTGATCATCATCACGCCATATCGGATACATTTGAACAAGTGAATAAAAGAGAGCTGCAGTTAGGTGCGGTAAATATGGCTGCCTTGCTATATTTGGTAGATAAATACAAATTATAAACCTATAGTTATGTTTAAAAAATTAGGACTCACCATCACCATCATAGTACTGCTAGT
>RDXK01000067.1 GCA_004292605.1 Bacteroidota bacterium | reverse complement strand
CATATTTCCACCGCAACTTTGGCACAAATTAGCGCTACCGTAGGCACACCTACGTATGTATACCACGCCCCCACTTTTGTGCGACAGTTTCAGCAATTAACGCAAGCGTTCAGTGGTTTTCAACATACTATTTTCTATGCCTGTAAAGCCCTTACCAATATCAATATCATCAAGCTTTTATACAGTGCCGGGGCTAATATAGATTGTAGTTCCATCAACGAAGCAAAACTAGCTTTGCATGCAGGCTGCCATCCTTCCCGTGTATTGTATACAAGCAATGGAATCTCTTTTCAGGAAATAACAGAAGCAGTGGAATTGGGTGTACATGTAAATATTGATAGCCTGAACAATTTGAAAAAATTTGGCGAAAAATTTGGCGCCAGTCGCCCCATTGGCATTCGATTACGACCTAATATTATGGCCGGTGGTAATTTAAAAATTTCTACTGGGCACGATAAAAGTAAGTTTGGTATACCAGTAACACAGCTACCGGAAATATTAGCCATAGCACACCAATACCAATTGAACATTACCACCTTGCACGTACACACAGGTAGCGAAATAAAAGATGTACAGGTAACGGTAAAAGCGTTGGAAATTTTGCTGGATTTGTTGCCCCAATTTCCCGATGTAAAACATATAGATTTAGGTGGCGGATTTAAAGTGCCCTACAGCCCTACCGATGGTGAAACCAATTTGCAAGAGCTTGGCAATGCATTAGCCCAAACCTTGGAAACCTATAGCAGCAAAGGCTTTCCAACACCAAAACTATGGTTTGAACCCGGAAAATATATGGTAAGCGAAGCCGGTTATTTACTTACACAAGTAGCCGTAATGAAACAAACTGATACCATTTGCTTTGCTAGCGTAAACAGTGGTTTGAATCATTTAATACGACCGATGTTTTACGATGCTTACCACCATATTAGCAATATTAGTAACCCTTCCGGCCCCAAAAAAACCTATACGATTGTAGGCAATATTTGTGAAACCGATACGTTTGCTAGCGATAGAGAACTGCCTGAAATACAGGAAGGCGATTTACTATTATTTCACAATGCAGGTGCCTACGGATTTGAAATGGCTAGCAACTTTAACAGTCGCTTTAAACCCGCAGAGGTATTGGTATTCGAAGATGAAACATTCGCCATGATACGCCGAGCCGATGTATGGGACGATTTGCTAAGAAACCAAATAGCGGTGTTATAACTACCCACAAAAAATAAACTGAATATGCAGCCAAAGCCTTATAAAATATACCAAGTAGATGCTTTTACCAATAAAGTTTTTTCAGGTAATCCGGCTGCAATAGTACCGCTAACACAATGGTTGCAAGATGCTACCATGCAGCGTATAGCCGCCGAAAACAATTTGGCTGAAACAGCTTTTTATGTACCAGTAGGCAACCAAATTCACATACGCTGGTTTACACCCACTACCGAGGTAGACCTTTGTGGCCATGCTACTTTAGCAGCGGCTTTTGTATTGTATAATTTTGAAAATTTTACAGGGGAAGAAATTACTTTTTATTCGCACCGTAGTGGTTTACTTACGGTAACCAAGCAGGACGATTGGTTTACGCTTGATTTCCCTACGGATACGCTAGTACCCACCGCCATAGACGAACAACACCTCAGCTGTTTGGGAACGTTACCACTACAAGCCTTTAAGGGTAAAACCGACTATTTATGGGTACTAGAAAATGAGGCGGCTGTGGCAAATGCCCAACCTAATTTTGGCGCCATAGCACAGCTAGATGCCCGTGGATTAATGATAACCGCCCGTGGCGAAAAGGTAGATTTTGTATCTCGATTTTTTGGTCCGCAATCGGGTATTAACGAAGACCCTGTTACAGGGTCGGCACATACCAGTCTTATCCCCTTTTGGGCGGAGCAATTAGGTAAAACAACCTTAACCGCCTTACAATTATCGGAGCGTCAAGGATTTTTACAATGCCAGCATCTGGGCCCGAGAGTACGTATTAGTGGCCAAGCGGCTCTGTACCTGATGGGTGAAATTTATTTGGCTGAGTAAATGAAAATAAATGCAGTAAACCTTTATTAATTTATAAGGGGTTCGCCATGGCGAACCCCTTATAAATTATATCTACTACCTAATAAAAAAATACTTCTACTTTCCTTTACCGTAGCCTAACCAATCGTTTCCATTGGCATAAATCATCAAGCCAAATAGTAACACCATACCCACTATTTGAGCATATTCCATAAACTTATCG
>RDXK01000066.1 GCA_004292605.1 Bacteroidota bacterium | reverse complement strand
AGAGGCTGATGGTAGAATGTTTCCTACCACCAATAGCTCCCAAACTATTATCGATTGTTTTTTGCAGGAGGCAGAGCGTTTGGGTATAGAAATTCGAACGCACCATGCTGTTACCGCTATTGAGCCACGGCAAGAAGGCTACATGGTTTTGTTACAAAACGGTTTAGCCCTTGCTGCTAATACTGTAGTGCTAGCTTGTGGTGGTTATAACCAATTACTTCAATACAGTTGGTTGCAGAATTTAGCCCTAACCATTGAGCCGCCGGTGCCAAGCTTGTTTACCTTTAATGCCAAGGAGCATAGGTTAAAATCCTTGATGGGGGTAAGTGCATCGCAGGCTATAGTACAATTGGTAGGTACCAAATACCAGCAGCAAGGTCCGGTTTTGATAACGCATTGGGGTTTGAGCGGCCCCGCAGCCATTAAGTTAAGTGCTTGGGTAGCGCTGGAATTAGCAGCTGTACATTACCAATATACGGTAAGGGTGAATTGGTTAGGTGAAACGCTGGAGGCTGCTACCGATAAAGCGAAATGGATGAAACAGCATCAGCCCAAACAAAAACTAACCAAGAATATTTTTGAGCAAATTCCCCAACGTTTATGGGATTGGGTTTTACAAGAAACAAAAATAGATACCCAGCAAAATTGGGCCGACATAAATACAAAACAGTGGCAGCAAGCTTGCCAATTATTTACACAGTTTACAATGCCTTGCGAAGGAAAAACTACTTACAAGGAAGAGTTTGTAACGGCTGGTGGTATTGCTTTACAGGAGATAGACGTGGCCACCATGCAGCTAAAAAAGTGGCCCGGTATTTTTGTAGCTGGCGAAGTGATGAATACAGATGGTGTTACGGGTGGTTTTAACTTTCAAAATGCTTGGACTACCGCTTTTATTGCTGCTAAGGCTATTGCTAGTACGTCGGTTGATGATTGATATTAAGTGAAGGGATTCGTGTACACCTTACAATTTTAACGGTTTTTCTATAGAATTATTTCCAGTAGTCAGTATCAATTAAATTCTGAAAATCAGACGGACTTAATATTTCTGTGTTGTGAAATGGATGTAAAACTAATAAGTCACTATCGCCCGTGACAAGATAGTTAGCATTAGAGGCGTCAGCTAAATCCAGTAAAAAATTATCCTTAGCATCTCTGCAAATGTTGTTTTTATGAACCGGTTCCACTTTTAGTGCTAGTAGACTTAATATCTCCAAAAGGTTGTTTACACTCTCTTTTGGAAAATACTTTCTTAGTTTCTCACGTTGAGTAACAATTTGAATTTCTTGCAGTAATTGTTGGCTAGTAATTATTGTAAACTGACCGCTTATTATATGATTTTGTAAACCGGACAATCGCTTTCCGATGAGGAAGCTAATCCATACATTGGTATCTAGAATTACCTTAACGGATTTTTTTTTCATATAGCTCTTTTCTAACCATCTCTACCTCAATGTCGATGATGGTTTCGTCTAACTCATTCGTCCGAAATTCGCTTAATAATTGAGTCATTCTTGGGCCAAGTGTTTCTTTTTCAATTTCTTGGGATAGACGAATTTTTTCTTCAATGCTTAGCTGTTTAACTATAGATAAAACTTGCTCGAAAGAGATATCAATTTCCAATGCCGTTTTCATTACCCACACTTTTTCCGAAGTTACAAAATATTTTCATGGCAATTTTCGTAGGCTTGCCTGCAAACATTTAAGATGTAAATAAATAAGGTATTTCTTGTGCTAGGTAGAAAAAAAGCTGGAATTAGTTTTCTCTCTTACTCCGCTAAATAGTGCTGCAATTGTAGCGTCCAGTCATATTTGGTAAATTGTATATGTACCGGTACTGCAGGAATCAATTGGTGCTGTAGTAGTAGTTTTTTTACACCGGATAAACCACCAAAGTCGCCCCGATACCAACTCAACAATTTCGATACATAAACAGTATTGTTCTCTGCATGGTATTGTGTGTGCTGGGACAGAAAATGTGTAGTGGCTAAGGCCAATTGTTCCGATAGTTTTTCTGCCGTGAAACACAGGATGGGCGGACAGCTAGCAGCCCCACAATTCAAAGCAAAATGAATGCGACAATCGGGGTTGGCTACTCGCAATTGTTTCTCCCATTTACTAGCAAAAGGATTGGTGATATAACCCAAAAACCAAATGGGTTTGGAACGCCTAAGAATGCCGTTTTCAATATCGTTGAAACTAAAGAACTTTCCAGCAAGTAGTATTGACTTTTTAAAAAAGAA
>RDXK01000130.1 GCA_004292605.1 Bacteroidota bacterium | reverse complement strand
GTTTGTTGTATGACTATAATTTTTAGGCGTATGTGGCTTTAAAAGCACTTCTACATCAATATCTGCTGGATTTGATTTGATATATTCCATTGTTACATTGTAGGCGGATATAGCTTTCTATATTCTAATAACTCTCTCTTTTCATCTTTGAGTGTTGCAGCATGATTTCCTTGCCACTTGGCTTTTACGATTTTAGTCATGTTGGCTTCAACGGGAATATATATCTCGGCTAATGGTGGTAATGGGGTTTGTTTTTTAGCACATCCACCATTTAAAAACGCAAAACAACTACACACAATTGCAAATAAAAATAAATCTTTCATTGTATCATCTCCCTTACGGTTTTTCTCATATCCTCACACTCTGCATCACCACTAAGTTTTTTGGCTTGGATAATTTCTTTTTTAGCATTGGCTTCTATTTTTTCTTTAGGGTTTTTACAATTGTCGCACATGCCATTGCAATGGCTTACATCCCACACTTCGCCAAAATAATGCAGCAGTACGGTACGCCTACACACACTTGTTTCGGCATAGCCAAGCATTTCATTAATTAGTTGGGCACCTACCTCTCTTTCGCTAAGGGGCTTATCTCTCATCAGGTGCTCTAGTTTACTTACATCTTTATGGGAGTAGTAAAGCACGCACTTACCCTCCAAACCATCTCTACCTGCACGGCCAGTTTCCTGGTAATAGTTTTCTATACTTTTAGGAATATTATAATGTATTACAAAGCGTATATCGGGTTTATCTATCCCCATACCAAAGGCTACCGTGGCCACAATTACTTGCACATCTTCATTCAAAAACTTATCCTGCCTGTCGCTACGCAGCTTAGCATCTAAACCAGCGTGGTAGGCTACTGCCTTAATATTATTGGCCACTAAAATTTGGGCTAATTCCTCGGTGGTTTTGCGGTTCAGGGTGTAAATAATGCCGCTTTTACCCTTGTTTTGAGATATAAATTTTACAATATGTTTTATGGTAGCATCCTTACCTAGTTTTGGCTGAATTTCATAGTATAAATTATCGCGGTTAAAACTCGATAAAAATACATTGGGCTCCCGCAAACCAAGGTTTTTAATAATATCGCTTTGTACTTTGGGCGTAGCAGTGGCAGTAAGTGCCATCACGGGTATAGTAGGGCTAATTTCATCCATCATTTCTCTTAAACGCCGGTATTCGGGTCTAAAATCGTGACCCCATTCGCTTATACAATGGGCTTCATCTACGGCAAAAAAGGAAATATTTAAATCGGCAAAAAACTCCAAATTATCCTGCTTGGTAAGCGTTTCTGGAGCCACATATAGTAGCTTGGTTTTACCATCGAGCAAATCGGCCTTTACTTGGTTGGTTTGGGTTTTATTGAGCGATGAGTTTAAGAAATGTGCCACATTATCGTTTTCGCTATAGCCCCGCACTAAATCTACCTGATTTTTCATAAGGGCTATTAGCGGACTTACTATAATAGCACAGCCCGGCATAAGCATGGCGGGTAGCTGGTAACATAAACTTTTGCCACCACCTGTGGGCATAATTACAAAAGTATCGTGCCCGCTTAAAAGGCTATTGATAGCTTGTTCCTGTGTGCCTTTAAATTTTGTAAACCCAAAGTATTTTTCTACCCCTTCAAAAATATTATAAGTATGCGGTTGAATATTGCTTTTAGCCCTTGCGGTGGGCTTTTTTGATGCTGATTTAGTAGGCGTTTTTTTAACTGCCTTTACTACTGCCTTGGCCATATATATAGCTATGTAATTTGTATAAAAGTTAAAAGTTACTACTTTAAGTTGGTAACCACCCTTAAAATCGCTGAAATTGAAAGGGCAGCGAATTTACCACATTAAATTCTGTGAATGAATGTTTATGTGTTAAAAATTAACCTTAGTACCCTGCTAACCATACCGAGGTAAAACAGTGGCCCGATAAGCTATATTTGTACCATGAGCAAGGCTATTATAGATACTGCAAAAGAATCTATCTTACTACAGGCAAACAGTGTGGCGGCATTAGCCCAGCAGTTACAGCCGTCGTTTGTAACGGTGGTAGAGCTACTTTTTAGCACCCATGGCCGGGTAATAGTTAGTGGTATAGGCAAAAGTGCTATTGTGGCCCAAAAAATAGTAGCTACGTTTAATAGTACCGGCACACCTAGTATGTATATGCATGCTGCCGATGCCATTCATGGCGATTTGGGGATGGTGCAGCCGGGCGATGTAGTAATAATTATTAGCAAAAGCGGCGAAAGCCCCGAAATAAAAGCACTAGTGCCCCTTATTAAAAGTTTTGGCAATACGCTGATAGGTATGGTAGGCAATGTAAACAGTTTTTTAGGGGTAGAAGCCGATTATGTTTTGAATACCACGGTAGAACGGGAGGCTTGTATTAATAACCTGGCACCTACTAGCAGCACTACCGCACAAATAGTAATGGGCGATGCACTTGCCGTGTGCTTAGAACAGCTGCGTGGCTTTAATAGTACCGCCTTTGCCAAATACCACCCAGGGGGTAATTTAGGTAAACGCTTATACCTACAAGTGCAGGATATTAGTAAGCAAAATGCCCAGCCACAAGTGGCCCCTACGGCAGCCTTGCAGGAGGTTATTTTTTCTTTATCTAAAGGTAGGTTAGGTATTACCGTAGTGGTGGAAAACCAGGAAATTTTAGGCATTATTACCGATGGTGATATACGCCGAATGCTAGAAACCCATGCCAACCCTTTTACGCTAACAGCCGCCGCCATTATGAACCCACAGCCCAAAACGGTACAGCCTACGCAGCTAGCCGTGGAAGCCTTAGAGCAAATGAAAAGTTTTGATATTAGCCAGCTAGTAGTAGTGCAGCAAGGCAAATACCAAGGCATTGTACACATGCACGACCTTATGAAAGAAGGAATAATTTAAACGTAGTTAACGGCAAACCCTTTGCAACACTACATTTGCACCACAATTTCATGTTTATGAACCCAAACCATTATGTAGCCATTATGGCCGGCGGTATTGGAAGTCGCTTTTGGCCAAAAAGCAGAACCACCTACCCCAAGCAATTTTTAGATATATTAAATACGGGTAAAACCCTTATTCAATGGACGTATGAGCGGTACGCCCAATTTATACCGGCAGAAAATATTTTTGTAGTTACTAGCCACGAATATGCTGGCATAGTAGCGGAGCAATTACCGCAAATGACCAAGGAAAATATTTTAGCCGAACCTAGTAGAAAAAACACAGCGCCCTGTGTAGCGTATATTAGTTTTAAAATATTGCAACAAAACCCCGATGCGGCTTTGATAGTGGCACCAAGCGATCATTTAATAGTAGATGGCGCTGGTTTTCAGGCAATAGCATTACAAGGTTTGGAATTTGCTACTGCATTAAGAAGCTTTGTTACCTTGGGTATAAAACCCAGCTACCCCAATACCGGTTACGGGTACATACAGCACGAAACTATTGCGGCGGCCAACAATACGTATAAAGTAAAAACCTTTACTGAAAAGCCCGATTTAGCGCTGGCAAAAACGTTTTTGGCGAGTGGCGATTTTTTATGGAACGCTGGTATTTTTATTTGGCGTGCCCAACAGGTAGTAGACGGTTTTGAAAAGTTTCAGCCAGAAATGTTTGAATTATTTAATGCAGAAAAAGAGCATTTCAATACCCCGGAGGAAACAGCCGCCATCAACCGTATTTATCCATTGTGTACCAATATTTCTATCGACTTTGCCCTGATGGAAAAAGCCGAAAATGTGTACGTAATACCCAGCGATTTTGGCTGGAGCGATTTAGGAACCTGGAACAGTGCCTACGATAATTTAGATAAAGATTATTTGGGCAATGCCGTAGCCGGCGAGCATGTACTTGTGGTAGATGCTACCAAATGTATGATAAGTGCCCCCGCCAATAAAGTGGTGGTAGTGCAAGGTATAGATGATGTAATAGTGGTAGATACACCCGATGCATTGCTAATTTGTAAGAAAGAAAAAGAGCAAGAAATTAAGCAATATGTAGCCGAAGTAAAACGAAACTGGGGCGAGCAATATTTATAAATTAATTGCATTTAAAAAGCCATGCCCTCTTACACAATGCATGGCTTTTTTATGTACCTAAACTAAAAGGAAAAACTTTATTGTGGTGCCAGCAGCTGTTGGGTAGCTTGTTGCACCTTTTCAAAATTAAATTTTTGCAGCAGGGCATGTAGCTCATCGGCTATGGCTGTATTGCACAAGTTACCCAAACTGCCCTCATGGGTGTGGTTTAGCTGCTGACTAGGCTGGTAGTTTCCGTTTTCTATATCTATACCTACTTTTTTATAGGCATCCCTAAACGGTACACCTTGTAAAACCAACTGGTTCACCACCTCTACACTAAACGCATATTGGTAAAGTGGCTGCTGCATTATGTGGGGCTGCGGTACCATATTTTCAAACATTAGCTGTAGCATTTGCATACAGGTTTTTAGCGTGTCAAATGCCGGAAACAGTTCGTTTTTTAACAGTTGTAACTCACGGTGGTAGCCACTGGGTAAATTGGTAGTAAGTAAGCTAATGGTATTGGGTAGGCCCCTAAGTACATTGCATTTGCCCCGTACTATTTCAAAAACATCCGGATTTTTTTTATGAGGCATTATACTGCTGCCGGTAGTAAGCTCCGCCGGAAAGCTAAGAAAATTGAAGTTTTGGTTTACATATAAACAGGCATCCATACTTAGTTTGGCCAGTGTATCGGCTATATTGGCTAAGGCTTGGGCTACTACTTTTTCGGTTTTACCTCGGGTCATTTGTGCATATACCACATTGTAGTTAAGCGTTTCAAAGCCCAATAGTTCAGTGGTTCTGGTTCTGTTAATCGGGAACGATGAGCCATAACCCGCTGCACTACCTAGCGGATTTTTATTGGCAACTCTGTAGGCGGCCAATAAGGTTTCTACATCGTCTACCAACGCCTCGGCATAGGCACCCAGCCAAAGCCCAAAGCTGCTAGGCATGGCTATTTGTAAATGGGTATAGCCGGGTAACAAAAAGTGCTTGTATTGCTCACTCTGGGTTTGTAAAGTAGTAAATAGCTGCTGGGTGGCAGTAACCAAATCGGTAATTTGAGAGCGTATAAAAAGCTTTAGGGCTACCAAAACCTGATCGTTCCGGCTGCGTGCACTATGAATTTTTTTACCGGTATCGCCTAGTTGCTGGGTAAGCAAAAACTCTATTTGTGAGTGGACATCTTCCACACCGTGGGCAATGGTAAACTGGCCGTTTTGGGTGCTGGCATAAATAGCCTGTAGAGCTTCCACCAGCTGTGTTTTTTCCTGCTGGGTAAGCAAACCTACCTCCGCAAGCATTGTGGCATGGGCAATACTTGCCAACACATCGTACGGAGCCAATAACACATCCCAAACGGTATCGTTACCTACGGTAAACTGGGTAACTGCCTGTAACGATTCTGTGTTTTTTTGCCAAAGTTTCATGCTACAAAAAAACTATAACAAAATGAATTAATGGGATTGTACCTAAAATAATTAGCGATTAGCACTAACAAAACAGGCCGCTCCGGTAAAGGAACAGCCTGCTTTTTGCTTGCCTAGGTACAATACTATTGCTTAATTACGGCTATAGTAACCGTTTCATTTGGTTTTTTCACTTGTACGTAGTAGCTACCTGCCAATAAATTCTCTACAGGTAAACTAAACACATTGGCGCCGGTTATCGTTTCTACTAGCTTCCGAGCCACTATTTTACCAGCGGCATCGGTAACTTGTATTTGTACACGTTCTACACTATTGGCTACCAACGCTACATTTAGCTGGTTTGTAACTAAAGTAGGGTACACTTGTACATTACTAGCGGTTTTTGCTGCTAAGTACACCACTTGGCTATAGGCTATCATACCATTTTTATCTACTTGTTGTAAACGGTAGTACGCATTGCCGTGTGTGGTATGGGTAAACTGATAATTCAGTGCTTGGGCGCTTGTGCCATTTTGAGCCCTTGTTTGTACCGTACCTACAGGTGTATAGTTTTGGCCATTGGCACTAAACTCTACCACAAAATGGCTAT
Source organism: Bacteroidota bacterium (assembly GCA_004292605.1). Lineage (GTDB taxonomy): Bacteria > Bacteroidota > Bacteroidia > Chitinophagales > Chitinophagaceae > UBA10646. Next base: position 14,290 of record RDXK01000130.1, on the reverse strand, counting down.
TGTTTAGCTCCTGAGCAGTTTGCCATGCTAACTGGTTATTGCTGCCGTTTCTTACCCCGCTAAATCGGTTAATTTTTACTGGCAATGTGGCATTGGTAAATGCTACGGCATACTCACCAAAACTAGATACATCGTTTCTTTTAATAGTATCGGCTAGGCCAATATTAGCATGGCTACCTACTAGCTGCCAAGCACTTGTATTATTGGTTCTGTTTACTAAACGGTGGTCGACTCCGCTGTTTAAACCCGCGAAATTTCTGGCAGATGCTCTTACATTAAACACACCACCAGTAAGTCCGCCACTGCTGGTAATTCTCCAAAAACCTTCGGGAGCTATGGCTGCTAACGCCACGTTTCCCGCATCGGTAGGTAGTGCACCTACAGTGCCGGGGTTTTGGGCTACAAACTCAGCAGTAATATATCCTGGTGCTGTAGGGGCGGTGGTATAGTTAATACCTATACTTCTACGTGTTTCGCCATTACCTACTGGGAACAGAGAGGTATTATTGTTTTCTGCTGTGGTTTGTACAGAAATAGCTCTTCTAAATGGTACGGTTACAAAGTTGGTATTGTTACTCGATAAAACGCCCGTTACTACCGGTGAAACATCCGCGGAACCAAGGGTTACCATGGTATTAGAAGCATTGGCCGCTGCCTCAATTTTTGCAGATAAGACGCCAAAGGTCATTTGGTTAAGTACGTGTATAGGGTTAACCAATTGCAATACATTGTTGAATACTTGAAGTGAGATGAAATCGGCCGTTTTACGAATAGTGTTGGTACTGGTAATAGTAGGCGTGGCAGTAAAACCGGTACCTGAGCCGCCGGTAAAAGTATACGGGGTAGTGGGCTCTACAGTATAGTTGCCGTGTTGTATCATGGTGGCTAAAGTAATAGCGCCAGCTGCATCCACGGTGCGAACTAGGTATGTGGCTGGCGTAGTAAAGGTACCGCCCTGCAAGGTCAGTACATCGCCCCTTGTGTACCCGGAACCCGCTGTATTGATAGTGCTAAGAATGGAGTAATTGGCTTCAATACTACCGTTGTTAGTAAAAATACTTGGTGTGGTAGAAGTGGCTACAGTATTAGAGGCTACTGGTATACCAAAAATTATATTTGAACGAAATGTTCTACCATTATTGGTAAAATTACCTCCTATTCTATGAGCCCCTGTGGAACGCAAATCACCATTGGTATTTACTGTTACATTACCTACAGCACTTATGGCACCCGTGAAAAACCATCTGCCTGGTGTGGTGCTTCCTTCAATAACTACATTTCCAAGATTTAGCTGGCCTACTGGTGCTGTAGCACCGGCACCTGCTAGGTTTACACGAAAGCCATTAAAAAATTCATCGGTTTGTGTACTAGTAGTACTACCAAAAATAGTAGAGTGATTTGCCGTGGCTGAAATATTGATGCTAGTACCTCCAAAATATTGAATGTTTTCCGTTTTTCCAGGGTCTACAAAGCGTAAGGTACCACCGGAAAGAGAAGCAGCTGTATTAAAACTGATAGGTGCGGTAGTAGTACCCAATTGCAAAGCGGCCACTTGCAAAGTATCATTAGCGGCAATCGGGTCGATAGTTATAGCACCTCCTGTTTGGGTAAAACGGGCATTGGTATTAGGTAGAAATATACCACCGTTTACATGTAATGTACCACCATCTTCCACCAACAAAGTACCGGTACCTATGTTTAACAAACGACTACCGCCTGCCGTGCCACAACCTATAGTAAAATTATTTCCTGCTTTTATGTTAAGGGTAGTGAACTGGCCAATAGTCAAGTTTCCGGCAGTAGCATTGGCAGGTAATACAATGGTAGCGAAACCAGCCGCTAAATTTACCTCGTCGGTACAAGCAGGTAGGGTATTATTACTCCAGTTGGCAGCATCGCCCCAGTTTAATGTACTGGCATTACCAGTCCAAGTTTTTGCAAATCCTCCACTCGACTTTCCAAGTGCGAAAAACTGATCTTGGTTATAATTTCCCGTGGGTAATGCAATAACTGCAGAGCTATTGGGTGTAGTGGGGCCCACGTTTTCATAAATTCCATTGATGGTACTGGTAGCTGCTATTCGCCTTTCAGCGGTATCTGCGGCAAGTAATCCATCAGCTGCGGCATTGTATTCAAAACTTATGGAATTTACATTTGTAACGGTGCCACTAATTACTTGTATTCTCCAACGGAAAAGAGGCGATAGTACTTGCATGCCTGTACCAGCAGCACCGCCTTGCTCAGCTACCGTACTAACCCGTATTTGGCTTGCAGCAGTAGTAGTAACTCCGGTTAATGTTATTTGCCTACGGGCAATTCCCCAGCCCACAGGAAATGTATAGTTCACATTAGATGCTACTGGAATAGCATATTGAATGGCACCTTGAACGTTACCGTTATTGTTAGCAATTAAAGATGTAGTGTTGGTGAAAAAAATAGTTTTACCGGCGTCTACTACAACTGGACCAAAAAACTGTGTGGGTGCTGTGGCAGCCGTGCCTGTTAATGTTAAATCATCGTCGATTCGTAAAAAAGCGTTCGCATTACCATTTATGATACGGGCAAGAACCCTATTAACTGGTAGTTCATTTGCTGAGCCTACTAAAAAAGGTGTACTCGGCGTACTAGTATGGGTATAGGTAACCCCGTAAGTAACATTGGCACCAAATGATGGCCTAGTTGCAAAAGAGCCCCCATTAATCGTGGTTAAAAAAAGAGGAACAGTAGGGCTGGTAGCAGTAGTATTGTCAAAAACTAGCGTTACGCCCTGTGTGGTCAGTGTGCCAGTAAGGTATACCCTATTTGAAAAAGTGAGGGTTCCATTTCCTTGAATAATATAGTTACCCGCCGCCAATTGTTGAATGCCAGAAATTCTACTGCCTGTGAATTGGGTAACATCGCTATATATCAATCTATTAGTTCGGTTTGCATTGGTTTGAATTGACCTAAAATTGTTTAAAATAATATTCCTAAAATCGGCAGTAGCTCCTGCGTCTAAGGTTATGTCGCCCCCTACGGTGTAGGTAGCAACTACAGTAGTTGTAAGGTTTGCTACTCCCGTGCTAGCAATTCGTAGGTTTTTATTAATGAATTGACTGGATGTGGAAATACCGCTACCAACATTATACGTACCGTTGATGGTAAGGCTGTTAATGTAATTAGATACTGCTCTGTCTAGCGTTACAGTAGAACCAGCAGGAATAACTACATCGTCAAAATATTCTGGTATTCTGCCGCCCACCCAAGTACTTGGCGCAAACCAGTTTCCGCCGCTAGTGGTACTTTGAATAGTACTACCTGTGGAGCGAGAAGTGAAGCTAATATCATCTACCGCCGGTGCTGACAGACCAGCAGAACTGTTGGCCGAAACCGGAATAGTAGAAGTGAAAAATAAACGTATTTGCTTGCCAGCAAATTCTGGCGCTAGTGCTATGCGAACATCCGTCCACACACCACCAGTACCCAAAGTAGAGTTTAGGAGTGTAGTCGTGGGCCGAAAGGTAGCAGAAGGAGTAGTGTTAGTAGTATCTGCGTAAACGGTAAAGAAGTTAGATGCAGAAGTGGCAAATGTTGCCATCCACCTGAAACTCAAAATGATACTACTGTCCGTAGCGGGGATGGTTATTAGATTGGTATTGTAAAACTGCCGATACTCCGCAGCAGTAGGAAATGCTAATGTATGTGTAGGATTAGCTTGGGCAAAAGTGTTCGACATAAATGCTGCCCGTGTTCCTGTTAATCCGGCGGGGGCCGTTCCTACTGTCCATTGGTTTACGGAACTTTGAAAATCGAACCTCGTCCAGCCATTGTCGCTAAAACTGGCGCCCGATTCAAAGCCACCATTGGTAGCAGGGTCAATATGTATAGTTTGGGTTTTTGCTACTGTAAGGGCGGTTAGTAGCAGTAGGGTGTAGAAATACTTCATTGAAACAGAGTTTTACCGAAGCTAAAACACCGCTAACCAATTCTCCTCTACCATTTAACCAAATGGGGGTTTTACTTAACCAAACCGTGGTTTGACTTTACAAACGCTGTAAAAGAGCCAAGTAAGTTTCTATACCTTGTTCCACTTCCGTTACATAAATAAACTCGTCGGCAGTGTGGCTGCGTGCACTATCGCCCGGGCCCATCTTTAACGCAGGAAATGGCATTAAAGCTTTATCGCTAGTGGTAGGACTGCCATACTCTGTTTTACCCAAGGCCAAGCCCGCTTGCACCAAGGGGTGATTGGTTTCAATAACGCTGCTTTTTAAGCGGCAACTACGGGGCGTAACCGTGGCGGGTATGTGCTGCTGCATAGTTTGTAACACCTCCTGAAAACTATACAATTCATTTACCCGTACATCCACCATCAAGGTACATAAGGGTGGCACCACATTGTGCTGGGTATTTTGTGTATATATGCCTGTAACGGTAGTTTTTGTACTACCAAGCAAAGGGCTGTGTTTTGTAAACGGCTGGCTTTGTAGCCATTGCAAAATTGGTGTTGCTTTATCTATAGAATTTACACCTTCGTTTCTTGCGGCATGGCCCGCTACGCCCTCTACAGCTATATCTACCACCATTAAACCACGCTCGGCCGTGGCTAGGTTTAGCAGGGTAGGTTCGCCCACTATGGCACTCCAGTTGGTAAATGCTGGTGTAGCCAAACAAGTTTCCCAAAAATAAGGGTGTTGCAGTAGGGCTTCTACACCATTGGGCCCACTAATTTCTTCTTCCGCGGTAGCGGCCACTACTAAATTAAACGGCAAGTTGGGCGCCGCGTATAGGTGCATAAAACTAGCTAGCAAACTCACCAAACACCCACCAGCATCGTTGCTACCCAAACCATACAGTTTACCATCCTGCACGGTGGGCTCAAAAGGGTTGCGAGTGTAAGCTTGGTTAGGCTTAACGGTATCGTGATGGCTATTCAATAATACTGTGGGTAATCCAGGCTGGGCGTATTTATTAATGGCCCAAACATTGTTTAAGTATCTATGCGTGGGCACCCCATAACCCTGCAAAAACTGGTTGATGATTTCCGCAGTGGCTTGCTCTTGTTTACTAAAACTTTCGGTTTGTATTAGTAGTTTTAATAATTCAATGGCTTGTTCCGTAATACTAAGCATACGTTTAAAGTTGTAAGGTTGTACCTTGGGTACCTAACAGTAATTGGGGCAAATGTAGTGCATGGCCAATAATTACTTTTTGTACACCTCTATGCAAGGCTTCAAAGGCGTTTTGTAGTTTGGGTATCATGCCTTCAAAAATAACGGAGCCTGTAGTTTGGCCGGCAGGCGGCAATAATAATTGCTGGTACAGCGTGGGATTTATTTGCGGTATTACCGAGGTATCATCAGCCACATTCATTAACACACCCGGTTTTTCAAAACCATACACTAAGCTAGTTTGGTAGTGTTCACTCAATGCGGTGGCAAGGCTTTGGGCCACAGTATCGGCATTGGTATTTAAAAGTTGGCCTTCCGCAGTAGCTGTTATGGCGGAGAATACGGGTGTAATACCCTGTTGCAGCCAGCGCTGTATGGCGGTGGAGTTGATGCTTTCCACATTGCCCACAAAACCATAATCTATGGTTCCTTCTGGCGTGGTTACGGCTGGCCTTTTTTTACTTACAATGGTTTGGGCATCGGCACCACAAAGCCCTAATGCTTGGCAACCCTGCCCTTGTAAGACAGCCACCAAACTTTTATTGATAAACCCAGCATAAACCATCGTTACCACTTGTAAAGTAGCTTCATTGGTAATACGCCTGCCGTTTACCATTTGCTGCTGTATACCCATGGCCTCCGCTACACGGGTGGCTAATTTTCCGCCGCCGTGTACCAGTATTTTGGCACCGGGCACTTGGGCAAATAATTGTAAAAAGCTTTGAAGATGAGAAGGATTGTCAATAATATTTCCCCCAATTTTTACTACGGTAAGTGGCTGCTTTTGCATGGCCCAAAAATACAGCTAGTGGGGTATTAGATGGCTGCTTATTCTGCCGATACTAAGGGAATTTTTAACGTAAAAGTAGAGCCTTGGTTGGCTACGCTATGAACTTCTATCTCGGAGTTCATCAAATGCATTAGCTGCTGACAAATATGTAAACCAAGACCGATAGATTTTTCACCACGCAAACCCATGCGACTGCTCTTGGTAAACCTATCAAAAACATGGGGTAGCAAATGCTCTGGTATGCCTATGCCTTTATCTTCTACCTCCAATAAGGCTAAACCATTTTTATACAAAAGGCGAAGCGTGATGGTGGTTTCCTCTTCTGAAAATTTAATGGCATTACCTATTAAGTTATCTAACACCCTAATAAACTTGGCTTTGTTAAGCATAGCAAACATCATTTTAGAGGTGGTTTGGTACTCTAGCGTGTGTTTGGCCACGGCTGTATGCTTCCAAACTTCAAAGGCATTGGCTACGGTTTCATTAATATTGGTTTCCTCTAAGGCAAGTTCGGTTTCTTGATCTTCCTTGGCGGCTTCTACAATATCGTTAATAATATTGCGAGCTTTTTTGCTGCTTTGGTTAATCATATCCGCATACTCTAGCTGTTCCTCGGTAGTAAGGGTAGGTTTTAGTACGCCTACTACGGTTTCAATACTATTGATGGGGTTTCGCAAATCGTGTGCTACCATGCTAAGCATGTTCATTTTATCGGCATTGGCCTTCTCGTACTCATTGTTTTTTTGCTGAATTTGTAACAGCTGAACAAACAAGTTTACCTTGTAAGAATATATCCAACGAGAGATACCGTAAAAACTTATAAACAGTAATACCGCCAACAGCATTTCCAGCTGGCGTAATTGTGCTACGGGCTGGCTAAAACGTATACCTATATAAAAAAATAGGGCGGAAATAATGATTACTATGAGCAGTTCCTGTATTTCAAGTGCCCATAAACTGGCCACACACATAAGGCCCACGGTAAACATGGTTAAGGAAATACCTTGCTGCTGCACCACAAAACTTAAAAACATACAACCTAGTATTATTACCAAGGCATAGTAGGTATTGAACAGGCGTTTGTAGTATAAATTGATGATAATTTTTTGCTGATTAGCCAATAAACTAACGGTGTAAGCAATAAGAGAGTTTACTAACAAAAAACTAGCTGCACGCTTGTGAGCAATCACATTGGGTAAAAAATTATTCATATCATACACCCAAGTACCTACCAGAAATGATGCCGCCAAAATACTAACGGCAAGGGCCACCACGTTTACCACATGTATATTTCCACTGGCATTTTCTTCCAGTAACCTGTCGCGGTAAAAAGCGGGTTGTGGTTGGGTAGTACGAAACATGTTTTTAAGCTTTGTTAGCCTGTTTAATAGATAAACTGGTCAACGGACTTCAACAAATATGCAAAAAAACTACTAGAATGCCAATCAATTCTTCACAATTACGAATACAAAAGGCTTTAAAGGCTCCTGTTTTAGAATGCTTTGGAGCAAATGAGGCTTGGTTATTTTCTTAAATCGGTTTACATCTATCACTTCTACACACTTGCAAAATGCTTGTGTGCCTTCTATGGGAGAAAGAATTTTATTTAATTGGGCCACTTGACGCCAAAAACCATCTGGCGACATCACCGATTTGTGTGCTAAAACCAATAAATCTCTCTCCTGCTGGGGCATGGTATAGAATTTTAACCTACTGCTTTTCTGCTGGGGCAGCCACACTGTTTTTTATAACTGTTTTTACCAAAAACAGCACAACTGGCAAACCCAATGCTTATTAATAACAAAAACCAAACTACCTTGTTTATTTTTACACGCATAATTCTGCTTAAAATTATCGATTTTTTTTAGCAAGAACGCAGCCTCGTAAAATTTAATATATAAAAACGAATATTTTAATTGCTCCGCTCGATTGGGGTTTGGGTCATACCACCCGTTGTATACCTATAGCCAAAAGCTTATTGGCAGCAGGCTATGAGGTAATTTTTGCCGTGAACGAAACACAAAAAGCCCTGCTACAAAAGGAAGGATTAAAAATAAGTTTTGTACACCTACCTGGCTACCAAATACATTACGGTAAAACCAAACTTGGGTTTGCCCTAACGCTACTGGCACAAGTACCTAAAATATTGTGGACTATTTATCAGGAACATGTTTACCTACCTAAGCTAGTAAGTAAGCACCAAATAGGCTTGGTAATAAGCGATAACCGTTACGGTATGTGGCACCAGCAAGTGCCCAGTATTTTTATTACGCATCAGCTACATATACAAACAGGCAGCAGTTTACTAAATGGCATCACCCGGCGTATCAATGCTTGGTTTATCAACCAATATGCCGCCTGCTGGGTGCCCGATGTGGCTGGCCCACAAAATTTAGCAGGTATCTTGAGTGCCGCCAACGCTTATGTACGTAAACCCGTACAGTATATAGGCTGGTTAAGCAAATTTTTGCCCGCATTACCCGCGGAACCAATCTATCAATTTTGCTTTTTAATTAGCGGACCCGAGCCACAGCGTACACAGTTAGAACAATGGGTGAAACTACTTTGTGCACAATTGCATACCTATAAATTGGTGGTTTTTTTGGGTAAACCCACCGCTACCCACAACCATAGTTTTGGTAGCAATACTACGGTGTATAACCATTTGCCAACCAGACAAATGCAATCGGTTTTGGCCCAAAGTGCGGTAATAGTGTGCCGTAGTGGGTATACCACTCTAATGGAAATGGCTTTGCTACAAAAACCCTGTTTGGTATTGCCCACCATTGGCCAAACCGAGCAGGAATACTTAGCGGGCTATTTGCACCAAAATAACCATTGCGTAGCCATAGAACCGGCTACCTTGCAGCAGGCCGATACATTTTTGCAAGCAGCCAATATGGTACAGCAGCTACAACTTTTGGCACCGCAACCTTTTCAAGAAAACGATATGCCGGCCTTACTTAAAAACGTTTTAGGGTAAACTATGCAGCAAAAACAACTGGGCCATACGTTGGCATTACTAGCCAATGTGTTTTTTGGAATCAATTTTATTGTGGTAAAGCTATTGGTACCTAGTGCCTTGGCACCTTTTGCCCTAAATATTATCCGTGTTATAGGTGCATTGGTTTTGTTTGGTTTTGTGGCAGCAGCACTACCCAAAGGGTATTTTAAACCTATTCAAAAACAGCATTGGCCGCGGTTAGTAGTAGCTGCACTGTGTGGTATTACGGTGAATCAATTACTGTTTGTAAAGGGTTTAAGTATTACTACAGCCACGCATGGCAGTCTGCTAATGCTGGTAACACCTGTTTTTATCACACTGATGGCGGTATTTTTTTTAAAAGAAAAACTGCATAGTGGTTCTTGGCTGGGTCTTTTTATAGCGTTAAGTGGGGCTGTGGCCCTGGTGCTGCATAAAAATAAAGGGACGGAACAGCTACCCAATATGTGGTTGGGCGATGTGCTGGTACTAGCCAATGCCATAGTGTATAGTTTCTATTTTATTACTATTAAACCATTAATGGCGGTGTATTCACCTTTTCAAATAATTATTATGGTATTTGCTTTGGGTGGTATAGCTATGCTGCCTTTTTGTGTGCAAAGTTTATGGCAAACACAGTTTGGTATACTTACGGCAGTGCAGTGGTGGCAAGTGGGCACTATTATTTTACTGGGTACGTTTGGTGCTTATGTGTGCAATGTGTTTAGCGTGCAGTTAATAGGTGCTGCAGCTACATCAGGCTACATTTATACACAGCCTATTTTTGCTACGGTGCTAGCTGCGTATACTTTGGGCGAAAGTTTACAGGCGTACACGGTAATAGCGAGTGCATGCATTTTTGGCGGTGTGTTTTTAATGAATTGGTTTAAGCGACCGAGGTAAATTCCCTCCCAAAAAAAAGGCAACCAACTTTCGCTGCTTGCCTTTTTGTATCTCGTATGATAAAATGTTAGTTGCTGCTTACCGATTTTGCTGCTTCGGCGGCTTTTCTAAACTCCTCTATGTTTTGGCAGTTACCAAAATCGCTATCGATGGTTATAAAATAATTGGGCAAATGCTCCTTAAACCATTTTTCAAGGGTTGTTTGTTTTTTAAACTCCAGGGCACGGGCTGAGATTTTATTATAATCGTCTCTCAAATTTTCTACGTGTGGGTTTGTACGGGTTTTCAGGTAAATAATACGTACTGCTTTTCTACCGCGTTCATCGGTATAGGCTACCGCGTTCGATACATCGCCTACCTTCATTTCCTTGATCAACAATACGGTTTCTTTATCTAGCTGATCAATGTTGATGTACGTACCACCATCTCTACCTGTGATAGCACCACCGTTAAACTTGCTACCTTCATCGTCGCTATGTTTGTTTACAATTTCACCAAAAGTAACATCGCCTTTGCGTATCATCGTGGCAAAGCTATCTAGCTTTACCTTGGCGGCATTCACTTCTTCATCGGTTACGGCAGGTATTCTAAGTATATGCCTTATAAGTGCATCATCGCCAGCACGGCTCACCATTTGAATAATATGGAAACCAAATTTCGATTTTATTACTGGCGAAATTTGTCCTTCTTTCAGCTTAAAAGCCGCATTGAAAAACGTAGGATCCCATTGTTTATCGTTTCTATTTAAACGGTACTGACCGCCTGTTTCCTTGCTTCCCGGATCTTCCGTGTATAATTTGGCCAAGGCTTCAAATTTTTGTTGGCCACTTTCCACCTTTCTTTTTAGCTCGTATAGTTCACGGGTAACATATTCCTCTACATCCTTATTGGCCTTTGGCAGCAAAATTACTTGGCTTACCTCCAGTTCGCTTTCGTAGTAAGCAAGACTGTCTTTAGGTATTTTCTCAAAATAGGCTTTTACTTCGTTCGGGGTAATTTTTACTGCGTTTAATACATTGCCCCGCATTTGATCGGCCAATTTGCGTTCTCTAAAAGGCTCTTTTAAATCTTCCTTAATTTGGTAAACGCTTTTTCCAGCTATTTCCTCTAGTTGTTCTTTACCACCGTATGCTTGTATAAAACCACGTATTTGGTTATCTAGCATGGCTTCTAGCTCATCATCCGGCACGGTAAGGGAATCTTTATTGGCTTGCAATACCAATGCTTTTTGTATTAACTGTCCTTCTAAAAAAGCACATTCCGGATTTTCGGGCAGTACTGCTTCTTCGCCCTGACGCTTATAATCGGCAATGGCGTTAAAGATGTCTGATTTCAAAATTATTTTATCGCCTACTTGGGCAATAATTTTATCGGCCACCATTTTAAATGGCTTTTGTGTAGAATCTTTTTGAGCATTGGCGGCACCTATACCGGCCACCGTAAAACCTACTACAAGCAGTAATTTATTCATACCTATTTATAAACTAAGGTATAAAGGTAACACTACAGCGGTATCTACCCGCAAAAAACATGGCTATGCCTAGTGGCAGGATGGGAAATTAACACTGCTTTTACGCAAGTGTTATTTAGTGAGGGGCACTTTTAAACCGCTTCCGGCAAGGTTTGTCCACAATAACTCTAACAAATATGCACTCCCGGTTTCGCCTTCTGCCTTGTACGATTCTTCCACGTACTGCACAGTACAGTAGTTTTTATATTGATTGCCATTTTTGGTTTTAAAATAGGCATAGCCCACACCTTGCTGATTAGTGCCCACTATCTTACGCATTTGCTCTATAGGCCAATGGCGTTTGGCTGCATTGCGTATTTGTTTAAAATTAGCACTAAGCTCTGCCTTTTGCTGCGGTGTAAACATAGACGATACATAGGCTTTATATAGTTTACCATTAGCAAACACTAATTTTAAGGTAGGCGTGGAACCATTAAAACAAGTGGTAGACTGAATTTTATAGGTATACACTTCTTCCAGCACACTATCGGCCTTGGCCACGGTATTTTTAACATAATTGGTAGCTATGTTTTCGTTGGTCAAAGTAAAAATTGCATTTGCTTTTTGCAATACCAGTTGCTTGCTGGCGGCTGGTGGCAAATAAAAAAGTTCTTCAAATTGGCATTGAAAGGCAGGTTTAGTAGCGGGTTTTTTTTGAGAAAAACTGGTGGAAGTAAAGGCTACCAAGGCCACAAATAAGCAATATATAGTACGCATGCAATTAGTTTTAGTGTGGAAATTAAGCATATAGCAGCAAACAACCAATTACGGTGTTACCGGGCTGTGTTATAATGTATCTGCTGCATGCTGGTAATGCCTTAAAATATGCGATACCTCAAACTGCTGTACCACTTTAGCATGGGCGTTTTTTACCATGGTTTCCATAGTAGGGCGGGGCATGGTAAGTACTGTTTCCATGGCTTGGGCCAAACTTGCGGCATTGTTGATTTCGCAAAGAAGACCTGTTTTTTGGTGATCGATAATTTCTCGGCAGCCCGTTTGGTTGGTAGCTATCATGGGTATATGCATACAAGCCGCTTCGAGTAAACTACGGGGCACGCCTTCGTTATACAAAGTGGGTAATACAAAACAGTGGGCCTGCTGTAAGGCGGGTTTTACATCCTGTGTAAAGCCCGGAAAATGTAGTAATCCCTTGGCCTTCCATGCCTGAATATCTTCCAGCGGTATAGTATCGGGGTGGTTATCTTCAAAAAAACCCATCACCCTACACTCTATGGCGTATCCTTTCCGTAGCAATATTTCTGCTGCTTGTGCAAAAACGCTCACACCCTTTTTTTGCAGCATTCTAGTAAGCATTAAAAACACAAACGGTTGCGGGTTTTGTGCTAGTGGCTGTGGTGTAAAATAACCGGCATCTACCCCCTCACCCGGTAATATAAACACCTTAGAGGCGGGTATTATTTGCATAGCCACAAAAACATCGGCATTTTCCTTATTTAAAAACCACACTTGAGGCACATGAGCAAAAGCTTTTTTGTATAGGTTTTTTACAACCCAAAGCAGCCATTGCCTTTTTATAAATGCATAACCCAAACCCGCTACTATGGGCACGCTAGGTATACCTAAATAGTTGGCCGCCAAACTGCCATAAATATTGGGCTTTACAAAATAATGAAACACTTTTTGGGGCTGAATTTCGCGGTACAAACGCACTAGCTGGCGGTACAGCTGCACATCGGCCACGGGGTTTAGTGTACGATTGTTAAAAACTACATCGTGCACTACACAGCCTTGTTCCAGCAACTGCTGGGCAAAATCATCTTTACTAGCTATTACGTGTACGGCATAGCCAGCCCGCATAAAATACTGCAATACGGGCAAGCGAAAATTATACATACTCCAACAACTGTTAGATACAAATGCTAAAATTTTAGGGCTTGCTTTATGCGAAGTTTTTGCCATGCGTAGCCGCAAAATAAACACAAATGGCGGTACTGTGCTAAGTAATAGCTTACTACCTATTTTTACAGTAAAATATTGGCAATGCAGTTCAGAAATTTTAAGATGGTAGATTATGTGGTTTATGGCCGTGGAAGCTTTAACCAACTAGATGAAATTATAGCACCCCACCGCCGCGATAACCTACCGATGGTGTTTTTGCTAGACCATTTTTTTGAACACAAACCACTTGCTAGCCGCCTACCCATCCGTGGCAACGATGTAGTATTGTTTGCCGATGTTACGTACGAACCCAAAACTACCTATGTAGATAGTTTGGCCAACCAACTAAAAGAAACCTATGGTACTGTAAGTGGTGTAATAGGTATAGGTGGCGGTAGCACGCTAGACCTAGCCAAAGCCGTAAGTTTAATGATGAACAATGAAGGTAGTAGTGCCGACTACCAAGGCTGGGATTTGGTAAAAAAGCCCGGTGTTTATAAAGTAGGTATACCCACCCTTAGTGGTACAGGTGCCGAGGTTAGTAGAACCACGGTGCTTACTGGCCCTACCCGTAAACTGGGTATGAACAGCGATTTTACACCTTTTAACCAAATAGTGCTTGACCCAGAACTTACACAAAACGCACCCGCCAATCAGCGTTTTTATACCGGTATGGACTGCTATATACACTGTATAGAAAGCTTAGAAGGCAATTTTATAAATGAGTTTAGTAAAAGCTACGGCGAAAAAGCATTGGAGCTTTGCCAGGAAATATTTTTAAGTGGTGGCCAATGGCAGGATAGCTACGACGATAAACTGATGATGGCCAGCTATGCGGGTGGTATGAGTATAGCTTACAGTCAGGTAGGTGTAGCCCATGCGGTAAGTTATGGCTTGAGTTATTTGCTAGGCACCAAACATGGTGTGGGTAACTGTATAGTGATGAAGCATTTAGAGGAATATTACCCAGCCGGTGTAGATGAGTTTAAGCGTATGGTGGAAGTAAACCAAATAGATATTCCGCAGGGTATTTGTGCCGGCCTCAGCGATGA
>RDXK01000129.1 GCA_004292605.1 Bacteroidota bacterium | reverse complement strand
TTACCCTGTTTTTATTTTACGCCGCAGTATGGGGTACTGCCTGCGTTTAGTGCATTTTCTGGCTTAGCCATAGTGAACCAACAGCCGCAGGATGCTGTTTTTGCTATTACGGGCACCGCAGTAATGCCCATAGTACAGTAACATGAAAATTGCTTATCACCCTTGTTATGCTCATACATTGCCCGCCGGGCATAGGTTTCCCATGGAGAAATACGAGCTTATTCCACAACAGCTTTTGCATGAGGGTTTGGTAAACCAAGATGATTTTTTTGCACCGGCGCCTGTAAGCATGGACGATGTATTGCGAGTGCATAGCAGCGATTACGTACAAAAACTATTGCAATTACAGCTTACACCCCGGGAGCAGCGGGTAATAGGTTTTCCGCAAAGTGAGGCGTTGGTAGAAAGAGAGTGGGTGATTACGCAAGGTACCATCAGCTGTACCCAATTTGCCTTACAGCAAGGCGTAGCCATGAACGTGGCCGGTGGTACACACCATGCTTTTACCGATAGGGGCGAGGGTTTTTGTTTGCTGAACGATATTGCTGTGGCCGCTGCGGCCTTATTACACCAATACCCCAACTGGAAAATTTTGGTGGTAGATTTAGATGTGCACCAAGGCAATGGTACCGCCGAAATTTTTGCTGGAAGCCAGCAGGTGTTTACGTTTAGCATGCACGGCCGGCACAACTATCCTTTTAAAAAAGAGCAATCCTTTTTAGATGTTCCACTGGAAGATGGTACTACTACCGCACAATATTTACAACTGCTAGAAACATATTTACCAAGGCTGATTGCGGATATACGCCCCAACTTTATATATTATCTAAGTGGGGTAGATATTTTAGACACAGATAAATTTGGTAAACTTAAAGTATCCCTCCAAGGCTGTTGGGAACGAGATAAGTATGTTTTCACTACTTGTAAACAGCATAATATACCCGTGGCTGTAAGTATGGGTGGTGGTTACAGCCCTAGCGTAGCCACTATTGTTAATGCACATATCAATACTTTTAAAGCAGCATTAAACACTTGGTTTTAATTACCTACTAAAACGCCGTTTTTACCAGTTTCGAAATTTTTTTAGTAACTTATATTAGTTTATTTAACAGTTTATTAATAAATTGGCAGCCTAAACTATCTGCTTAGGTGCATTTTTTACAACCAATTGTAACTAAAACTACTGCAAATACAAGGCATTCCCGCTGCGGAAGCATTGTGTTTAAGAATGTTTGGTTAAATGTAAAGAACGATACACCGGCGGTTTTTTAGTTCATCTACTCTATCGATTGCCTGCCAGATTGAAAGTTCCTTTTATTACCGAAATATACATACGTTTATGAAGAAGTTGTCGCTTCTAGTAGCCATCTTGTTAAGTACCCTAGTGTTTACTGTGGTACAAGCCCAAATTTATATACCCATAGGTACGGGTACTACGGGTAATGCTAATACCACTTTTCCTTGTCCGTTGCAGGATTATTGGGAAGGTAGCCGTGCACAATACTTGTTTCGTGCAAGCGAATTACAGGCCGCTGGTATGGGCCCCGGCAATATTTCGGGTTTAAGGTTTCAAGTACAAAGTTTAACTACTAGTACGGGTACCAATCCTGAAATTCAAGGCTTAACATTTAAAATTAGTACCACATCGGCAACTACGCTTACCACCACAGGGTGGGAAAACGTAGCTACTACTGTGTACGGCCCGGTAGATTACACTACCGTGTTAGGTAATAATAATATACCGTTTTTATCGCCCTTCTTCTGGAATGGCTCCGACAACATTATTATAGAAGTATGTAATGGTAATGCAAGCAACGGTGATGCTGGTGTTACCGTTTACACCGGAAACCCGGTAATACCTTGGACAACGGGTTTGCCTTTCAATGCATCAAGAACCTATGCTGCCGATAATCTTGGCAATTTATGTGTATCTACCGCTACCGGCACAAATGGTGATGCAACTACACGCCCTAACTTATTATTTTTATGGACGGCCGCTTCAGCGTGTACAGGTACACCAGCCGCAGGTACGGCTACCAGTAGTTTGTCATCGGTATGTTTAAATCAACCATTTAATTTGTCGTCTACCGGCGGTACCGTAGCATCTGGCCTTATTTACCAATGGCAGGTAAGCACCAATGGCGGTACTACTTGGACCAATATTGCAGGGGCTACCACACAAGGTTTTACGGTATCCCAGGCAGCTACTAGTCAATATCGCTTAATAACCACTTGTACTGTTTCAAACCTTTCCGCTACGTCAGCCCCCGTTACAGTTACTAGCCCTAGTTTGGTAAGTGGAACATTTACCATTAACAATGCCTTGCCTACAGGCGGTACCAACTTTGCTAGTTTTAACGATGCTTATAATTATATGCGTTGCGGTATTAGCGGGCCAGTAGTATTTAACGTAGCTGCTAGTAGTGGCCCCTACAATGAGCAGCTTTTGATGACGGCCATTCCAGGTAGTTCACCTACCAATACCGTAACCTTTAACGGTAATGGCCGTACGCTATCTTTTGCTAGTAGCAATGGAAACGAAAGGGCTACCATTAAACTAAAAGGAACGAAAAATACTCGTTTTGATAATTTGGTAATTCAAGCCACGGGTACATTTGGTTTTGGTGTGCACCTGATGAACAACGCCGATTCTAATATTATCAATAATTGCGTAATAAGAGTAGATTCTAGTGCCACCACCACCAACTTTGCAGGTATTGCTGTTACTGGTAACGATGCTAGTTCTACTGCTACAGGTGATATTGAATGCGATTTTAACCAGTTTACCAATAATAGAATTAATGGTGGTTACTTAGGTATATCCTTAATGGGAAGTACCAATGTGGCTAATGGAAATAATATTATCCGTGGTAATACGGTACGAAATTTTTACATCTATGGCTTGTACACGGGTGGAAGTTTTAATACCGAAGTTTCCAACAACATTTTTGAACGTCCGAACCGAACTGCTGTAACCACTTTTTATGGTATATATGTTACTAGCTTGCATGCAAGGTTAACTATCAATGCCAATACTATACGTAATCCTTACGGCGGGGCTTTAACTAGCACTACAGCTAAATATGGCATATACTTCACTGGTACAGATGCCATTGGCGGATTAGAGAATCTGGTTACCAATAATTTGATTTACAATTTTAACGGCGCTGGCGATAATTATGGAATTTTTAATAGTTCGTCGGACAATGTTTGGTATTTGCACAATACCATTGTTTTAGATGATCCAGCTTCAACAGCCACCACCCTTACTAGAGCATTTCATCAGGTAACTGCAGCTTCTGGAATTCGATTTAATAATAACCTTATTTCAATTACTCGAGGTGGTAATGGTACTAAACATGCTATGTATTTTGCTACGGCAGGTAGTGCAATTTTATCTAACAGAAATAACTGTTTTATTAATTCGAGTGGTAGTAATAATCATATCGGCTTTGCTGCTGGTGCTAACCAAACTACTTTAACAGCCTGGCAGTCGGCAACGTCGCAAGATGCAAACTCTTTCTCTATTGCTCCATTATTTGCCAGCGTGGTAAACAACAATTATCAGCCTACCAATGCGGCAATGGATAACAGAGGTAATAGCCAAAACGTATTGACTGATTTTACTGGTGCCGCCAGAAGTGCCACCACGCCAGATGTGGGTGCCTATGAGTATACGCCACCGCCATGTACTGCACCGCCGGTAGCAGGTACAGCATCAGCCACACCAACACCAGTTTGTGTAAACTTCCCTATTACATTATCAGTTACTGGAAATAGCATTGGTTTAACACAAACCTATCAATGGCAGTTTGCTACCACAGCTGCAGGGCCATATACCAATTTAGGTGGGGTATTAGGCAATGCCGATACGGTAATTAATGCTACCACTACTTTGTTCTACCGAGTAGCCATTACTTGTACAGGTTTAACTAGTTTTTCTGCACCAGTTCAGGTTACCGTTACACCGGCTTTACCAGCGGGAACTTATACCATCAACGCCGGTGCACCAGCATCGGCCACTAACTATGTAAGCTTTAATGCTGCACGTAATGCACTGTCTTGTGGTATTGCAGGCCCCGTAGTATTTAATGTGGTTCCAGGCAGCGGACCGTACCTAGAGCAAGTTCGTTTTGATACTGTGGCTGGTACATCTGCTGTAAATACTATTACTTTTAATGGTAATGGTAATACCATTCGTTTCAGTAGTAGTGATGCTTCTGAAAGAGCGGTGATTAAGTTATTTAGAGCCGACTGGTTTATTTTCGATAGCTTAAATATAGATGCTGTTGGTGCTGGCACTAACCCGTACAATGTGCATTTATTACAAAATGCAGATAACAATATTTTCCGTAGATGTACTATTACCAACTCTACTACATCTACCTCCACACTGTTTGTGCCTATATTAATTAATGGCGATAACGCTTCCGTTACTACTGGTACAGGAGCCTCTTGCGATAATAATTTATTTGAAGGCAATACCGTTATTGGTGGCTACTATGGTGCCGCCATCACGGGTGCTGCAGGTAGTGAAAACATTAGTAACCGATTTGTGCGTAACCGTTTTCAAGACAACTATTTGTATGCCTTATTCCTAAATACTGGTGTACAAAATAGTTTAGTAGATGGTAATACATTTACCCGTGCTACCCGTACGGTAACTACTACTTATTACGCTATTTACAGCATTGGTGCAGCCAATGGCGGTCACCGTTTTGTTAACAACCGTGTGTTTGATTTATTCAATCAAACGCCTACTAGCACAAGTGGTGCCTTTGGTATCTTCTGTAGCAATACAGGAAATACTTCTGCTAATCCTACCGTGATAGCAAACAATGTAATGTACAATGCTAATGGTTTGGGTGCCTACTCATGGATAACCAACAGCGGTAGCAGTTTCGTAAATATTCATCATAATACATTGGTAATTAATGAACCGAATAGTTCTGCTACAAGTACCAGCCGTGGTATTGCATTAACATCTACTTTATCCGACTCTAGCCGAATCACCAATAACAACATATTTATTGTTCGTGGTGGTAGCGGTACCAAAGCAGGCATATTTATAGCAAGCTCCGATGCAAACAGAGTTGTGTCGAACACCAACAACGTATTTGTAGGCACAGTAGGTTCCAATAACTTTTTCGGAAGTTTTGGTGGAACCACTTATAGCACGCTGGCTGCATGGCAAGCAGGCACACAAGAGGATGCCGCTTCATTATCGGTTGATCCTGTATTTGCTAGTCCTGCTACCGGAAACTACACACCAGTATTTGCAGGTTTAGATAACAAAGGTGTTCCAGTGCCGGGCATTGTTACTGATATTTTGGGTGCTGCCCGTAGTGCTACCACGCCAGATATTGGTGCATTTGAATTTACTGTACCCAACTGTACTGCTCCGCCGGTGCCTGGTACAGCTACAGTAACACCTACCAGTGGTATTTGTATTGGTTCGCCCATTACATTAAATATTCCAGGCAGTGGTTCGTTTGCAGGCCAAACCTACCAGTGGCAAATAGCCCCAACTGCTAGCGGACCTTGGAGCAACTATAGTCCTGTATTATTCCTTCCACAATTTACGGGTGAGGCTCAGTTTAATGAGTACTACCGCTGTGTGGTTACTTGTAACGGAAATGCGGCTAATACCAATGTGGTTCGTGTAACTATGAACCCTGCATTATTAGGTGGTACTTACACCATCAACCCTGCTTTACCCAATGCTGGTACCAACTTTACTAGCTTTACCAATGCAGTAGCAGCCCTACAGTGCGGTATTGCTGGCCCAGTAATATTTAACGTAGCTGCTGGTACTTACACAGAGCAAATTAGAATTGGAAGAATTAATGGAACCAGTAACGTAAACACGGTAACCTTCCAAAGTGCTAACGGTGTAGCTTCTAGTGTGGTGCTTAGTTTTAACGCTACTTCAGCGGTTACCAACTACACAGTACGTTTAGATAGTACACAGTATTTTATATTTGATAAACTTACCATTGCCGCTACTAACGCTACTAATGGTAGAGTATTTGATATTACGCCACGTACCCAGTTTATTACCATTACCAACAACGTAATTAATGCCCCCGTAGTTACTGCAAACACATTAAATACAGGCGGTATTTATGCTATCGGTATGTTCAACGGTAATTTTAGAATTGCTAATAATACCATCAATAACGGTGCTAGCGGTATCTACTTTACTACTACAGGTATTACAGCCTTTGTACCGGGTAATAGTTTTGATAACAATACCGTTACAGGGTTTTACACCAATGGTATTTATGTAAGTGGTTCTATGCGTGCCACCTTCAATGGTAACAATGTAAATGCTAGCGGAGCAAGTAATACTACCCGTTATGCAATGTATATTGCCTATTGCGATACAGCTTACCAAATAAACGATAACCGAGTAACCATTGCTAACTCTCCGGCCAGTACTACACAGTACGGTATTTATAACTATTACAGCCGTGCCACTGCATTAACACGTGGTAGCTATCAGCGTAATATTGTTACTGGGACTACGAATAACTTGGGAAGTATTTTTGGTTTAGCCAATTACTATTCTACCAATAACAGCACCATAAATAACATTATACATATTGGTACTTCTGGTGCAAATAGTTATGGTTTATACTCTTACAACGATGCAGATGTAAATTATCATAACAACACCGTATTAAGTACAGCTACTTCTGCTACCAATAACCACGCTGGTTATTTCTACGCCACTACGGTGAATGGTACGCCTGTAAATGTGCGGAACAACATTTTTGCACACCGCGGCGGTGGACGAGCAGTGTATGTGTACGATGCTGATAATATTTATATTGATTACAATATGTACTTTACTAGCGGTACTAACTTGGTACAAGCTGGTACGGGTACACCTACTTTATTTACCAACTTACAAGCTTGGAGAAATAACTCGAACTGGGATTTCCATTCAATAGTTTTTGACCCCGCTCTATTAACCAATGCCAACCTAATGCCAGATACATTGAATGCCAATGTGTGGGCTATGCATGGTAGAGGTGTACATATTGAAGGTAATAATGCCGATTTCAATGGTGCCCCACGTGTTACACAACTTACACAAGGTGTACCCGATTTAGGTGCTTATGAATTCTTCCCAAGGGTAGATCCTCCAAACTTAACAGCGGTTCCGGCCGTAGCTACCAATGGTAGTACCCAAGCATATATGTTTGGTACCGATACCGTGATGAAAATTCGCTGGGTATCTGGTGCTACTAACTTACAAATGCGTAGGTTCACTGGTGTACAGCCGCCAAGTTTACCAACAGGTACTAACGGTATGTATTTCTATACCGATGTAACACCACCGGTAAGCACAGCCAATTATGATGCAACGTTATTTTACTTAGATCCTTGGCAAGGTTTCTTACCTACCCTTACACAAGTAGGTTTAGGCCGTACCAATGCTACTAATAGCTGGGTGGTAACACCGCAAAGTACTAGCAATCCGCTAAGTAAAACCATTGTGGAACCGAACCTTTCTTATGCTGCAAGGTTTACGGGTTTACCAAGTTTGGCACCGCCATTACCGGGCTATTTGCCAAGTACCGATATTGATAGCTCTAACAGAGGTAAAAACTTCTGGGTAGGTTACAACTATAGTTACGATTTCTTCTTAGGTGGTAACCAACAACGCATGGTATTGTACTTAAGCACGCTATCGCAAGCGGCCAATGTAACCGTAAGGGTAAATGGTACCAGCTGGGTACGTACTTACAATATTGCTGCTAACACAGCTATAAGTACAGAAACAATGCCTCAAACTGGTTTAGTAGATGCTCGTTTAACTGCCGAAGGCAAGTTTGATAGAGGTATACAAATTACCAGCGATGTGCCTATTGTAGCCAATGCACACATTTATTACAGTACAAACTCTGGTGCTACCATGCTATTACCAGTAGGTACCTATGGTTATGAATATTACACAGTGAGTAACCGCCAAAACTATTCTACTACAGGTTCTTACACCTCGTTCCAAGTAATTGCCGATAGAGATAGCACCTTAGTAGAAATTACACCTACTGCACCTACTTTAGGTGGTAGAGCGGCCAACGTACCGTTTACGGTGTACCTAAACCGCGGTGAAGTTTACCAAGTATTGGGTGCTATGATCAGTGGATCCGACGGGCACGATTTAACGGGTAGTCGAGTACGTTCTATCCAGAATGCTAGTGGCAACTGTTACCCCATTGCTGTATTCTCTGGTAGTACACGTACGGCCATTGGTTGTGGAACTTCAGCTTCGGGTAGTGGCGACTTATTATTCCAACAAGTATTCCCATCACAAGCGTGGGGTACCAGATATTTAACGGCACCTACTTCTGCATCTACAAGTGCTAGTACATTTACTACTAGCGTTTATAGAGTAATAGTAAAAGATCCTACTGCTGTAGTAAGCAGAAATGGCGTTACACTTACCAATTTAATAAACGGTAGATACTATCAATTCGAAAGTTCTACACCAGACCAAATTGTGAGTGATAAGCCTGTGCTAGTGGCCCAATACATGAGTAGCTCAGGAAATTGTGGTAACAGTGGTAATGGTGATCCTGAATTGTTCTTTATAAGTCCATTAGAGCAAGCCATTAAATCAACGGTGTTCTATAGAAACAATTTGTTCTCTATCACTAATAACTATTTAACAGTAATAGTACCAACAGCAGGGTTACCTAGCTTACGTATAGACAATAGTGCAACGTTTGATTTTACAGGTCCACACTCTGTACCAGGTTACTCCATCATAGTTCGTCGTTGGGCGGCAGGTACCGGCCAAAGCAGCGTAAGTTGCGATAGTGCCTTTACCGGTTTGGTGTATGGTTTAGGTAGCGTGGAAAGTTATGGATACAACGTAGGTACATTGGTTAAAAACTTAAATGCTACGGGTACCATTAATAATACACTTGCGGGAGCAGCTGGTAATGCTGAATACACGTGTGCAAAATCACCATTCCGCTTTACGATACTTATACCATTACGTCCTACCTCTATCACATGGCAAGTGAGCCAAGTAATAGGTGGTGGTAGCATTACACCAAACGCCAATGTGGTTCAAAACAACCCAGTACCGGTGGACAGTGTATTGGTAAATGGTAGAAGGTATTATCGTTACACTTTAGCACAGGATTACACATTTGCTACACCAGGTACTTATGTGGTGCCAGTAAGCTATGTGCACCCAACTATTGAAGGTTGTAACAGTACTTATACGTACAACTTACGTGTGCAGGTACTGCCTTCACCCATATCCGATTTCTCTACCGTGTTTACAGGTTGTTTGGGCGATGTAGCTACGTTTAACGGTGTAGGTACTACTTCTAACGGTGTACAAATTGGTACATGGCAGTGGGCCTTTGGCGATGCCACCAACGGTGCCGGACAAAGCGTAACCAAAACCTATACAGCCGCAGGAACTTACAATGTTCGTTTACGTGCAATAGGTGTAGATGGCTGTGTGGGCGATACCATAAAACCAGTAGTGGTAATTCCTAAACCTACCGCTACATTAGTAAGAGATACGGTGAGTGTGTGTAGTGGTACACCAGTAACATTTACCATTCAAAACCCTGTAGCAGGTGTTACCTATAATTGGTTTAGCACGGCTACTGGCGGTACAGCTATTGCTACAGGTACTAGCTATACATTACCATCTATTACAGGAACTACAATAGTGTTTGTAGAGGGGCAAAATGGTAACTGTACCAGTGTTATACGTACACGTGCAGTGGGAACTAACTTAGTACCATTAGCCGTGCCAGTAGTAAATAATGATAGTGTGGGTGTAAATGCTATCCGTTTCCGCTGGAATGCTATTCCTGGTGCAGTAGCTTACCAAGTAAGTATCGATGGTGGAACTACATTTATTAATCCATCATCGGGTACTACAGGCTTAACCCATACTGTGACTGGTTTAACACCATTACAGCAGGTGAGTATTATAGTACGTGCTGTGGGCCAAATAGCTTGTCAAAATAGTACAGCAGCGGCCTTTACATCTCGTACATTGACCGATCAATTATATGTACCAAACGCGTTTTCGCCAAATGGTGATGGGTTGAACGATGTGTTACGTGTATACGGCTACATTATTCAAGATATGCGTTTCATGATTTTCAATCAGTGGGGTGAAAAAGTGTTTGAAACCAATTCACAAGCCAATGGATGGGATGGTACGTATAAAGGAAAACCACAACCAAGTGGTGTGTACATGTACGTAATAAAAATGACGTTGAAAGATGGAACTGTTCAAGATAGAAAAGGCTCTATCAACTTAATTCGATAATTCAAGGAAATGAGGCGTTTAGGTTATACAATCATTGGATTACTGCTACTGAATATGGTGGGGCTTGCCCAAAATGTTTCTAACAGAGGTAGAGACTTTTGGGTAGGCTACGGCCACCATCAGTTCATGGAACCCAATCAAAACAATTCGCAAGAAATGATATTGTACCTAAGTGCCGAGCAACCTGCTATAGTAAAGGTTTCTATTAATGGTACTACTTGGACAAGAACCTACAACGTACCTGCTAATACAGTAATAGCATCTGATTTAATTCCAAAATCTGGAACGGATGATGCCAGACTGTATTCCTTACCACCATCGTTTGGTGGTACAGGTGGCGAAGGCATTTTTACCAACAAAGCCATACATATTGAAAGTAACGTTCCTATTGTGGCCTATGCCCATATTTACGGGTCGGCCTCATCTGGTGCATCTATGCTGATGCCTACCGAAACTTGGGGTTACACCTATACATCGGTAAACAGTAGGCAGGTATATGCTAATAACTGCTATAGTTGGATGTATGTAATTGCCAATAAAAACGGCACACGCTTGCGAATTACGCCATCGGTTTCTACTCGTAATAATCGGCCAGCAGGCGTAGCGTTTGATGTGGATTTAGACTCGGGCCAGATTTATCAAATCATTGGCAGAAACCTTACCAATGGTAGCGAGTCGCAAGAGTTAACGGGTACCACTGTAAAAAGTATAGCCAATGCTAATGGCGACTGTTTTCCCGTAGCGGTGTTTAGCGGCAGCAGCCGAACAACGAACCCAGCAAGTTGTGGAAGTGGTGGTGGAGATAATGACAACCAACAATTGTTTCCGCAGCAGGCTTGGGGTAAACGCTATTTAACAGCTCCCTTATCGGGTTCCAACAGTGCTTCTACTTTTATGACTAACTCCTATAAAGTAGTGGTAAAAGATCCTACTACCGTGGTGCGTAGAAATGGGGTAGTGCTTACGGGTTTGTTAGTTAATAGCTACTACCGTTTTGAAAGTAATACAGCCGATTTAATTGAAGCCGATAAACCTATTTTAGTGGCCCAGTTTATGACTGGCGGCGGCTGTTTGGCAGGTCCCTTTGGCGACCCAGAAATGATGATCATTAGCCCAATAGAACAAGCTATTGACCGAGTAGGGTTTTACCGAAATAATAGAGAAGGAATATCCGTAAACTATCTTACCTTAATAGTACCCAATGGTGGCACGGGCCTTAGTAGTTTAACCATCGATGGTGGTGGCACAGGTACCTTTAGCCACTCGTACACGCATCCACGCCTACCGAACTACACAGTGGTTATAAAGCAATGGAGCGCTCAACCAGCTCAATGTTTGGTAAAAAGCGATTCGGGTTTTACCGCACTAACGTATGGCCTTGGTAGTGTAGAAAGTTATGGGTACAATGCAGGTACTTTTATCAATAACCTAAACGTAAAATCGGCCATTCATAATGTACTAGATTCTACTACCAACAGAAATGATTTTACTTGTATAGATGCTCCTATTCAGATATCCCTGTTTAGTTTGTATAGGCCTACCCAAATAGTTTGGAAACTGAGCCAAGTACCTAGTTTGCAGCCGCCAAGTGCCGATACGGTAATGATAAATCCGGTAACCAATGATTCATTGCTCATTAACGGTGTTTGGTATTACAAATATTCTCTTCCAAGAACCTATACATTTACTGCTACGGGTACTATTCAGTTGCCTATGACGGCATCGCACCCAAGCATAGATAACTGTAAAAACACCGAAGAGTTTAAGCTAGATTTTGTAGTAAAGCCAAAGCCATTTGCCGATTTCACTTTTTCGCATCCTACCGGTTGTACAAAAGATACAGTTACGTTTACTGCCAGAACCAATACCATCGGTGCAGGCTTTCAGCCCAATAAATTTGAATGGATTTTTCCCGTGAACGATACCTTGCGTACCAACACCGTTAAAAAATTATTTCCTGCAGGCCCAGTGGCATTCACTTACCGTGTAATTACTAGTGAGGGCTGTGTGGATGATTCGGTTGGCACCATCAATGTACAACCTGTACCTACCGTACAAATTTCTGCTAACGATAGTACCGTATGTGCTGGTAGCAATATTGCCTTTACAGCTACACCCAACTATACGGGAAGTGCGGCCATTTCTAGCGTTACTTGGAATACCAATGGCGGTGCCGATAGTACCACCGTGGGAAGCAATACTATCACAAGTGTGTACCCCAATTTTGGAAGCTATACCATTAAGGCACTTACCAGAATTTCACCCCTTTGTGTAAGTGATACTGCTACTTTGTTAGTAAAAGTTTTTGCGAATCCACAACTGCGTTTTAGCTATCCTATTGGTTGTGTAGCCGCTGATGGTATTGTACAATTTAGAGATAGCAGCATAGTGGCCGATACTACCACTATAGCCAGCTACACATGGAACTTTGGCGATGCAAATGCTTCACCTACTAATCCAAACACTAGTACGGTTCAAAACCCCACCCACACCTATAGTAATTTTGGAACCTACACCATTCAGCATGGTGTTACTAGTAGCCAAGGCTGTAGAACCGATTCTACTTTTCAGGCTACTTTTAATTTGAGGCCAGTATTATCTATCACACCTACTCAGCCCGCTGTTTGTGTAAATGCAGCATCCTCGCTTATACCACCAGCTACGGTTACCAATAACGTTCCGGGTACTATTCGCTATTTTGAAGGTCCGGGCACGGATAGTTTGGGAAATTTTTCACCAAGCCTTGCAGGTGTAGGTACCCATACCATTCAATACTTTTTTACCAGTAGTGCTGGCTGTACCGATTCTATTGCCACCACCAAACAAGTATTTGCCAAGCCAACCATAGGTTTTGTGGCCGATACGGCTGTTTGTACCGGCGGAACGGTACTATTTACCGATACGAGTTCTGTAGCGGGAAGCACCATTACCAACTATCAATGGCAGTTTGGTACCAGCAATGTTTGGGAGTCGCCAGCGGGTAACACCATCACAAAAACATTTACACAGACCCAGCAAATTTCTATCAGGCACAGTGTAGTAAGTGCACAAGGCTGTGTAAGCGATACTATTAGCAAACCATTTACAATAAGGCCATTACCGGTGCCCAATTTTTCACTACCTAGTTTTGTGTGTATGCCAGCCGGTGCCGCCAGTTTTACCAGCAATGCCTCCGTAGCCGATGGTAGTACACTTACCTATGCATGGCAGTTTGGCGACGGTGGTACGGATAACGTGGCCAACCCAACCCATACTTACACCAGCGATACCACCGTAAGCGTACGTTTACGGGTAACATCGGCTTTTGGCTGTACAAAAGATAGTATTCAAGTACTTAGTAGATTTTTCCCGCAGCCAGTTGCAAATTTTACGGTAACGCCAGATACACTTTGCCAAGGTGCCGATAATCGTTTTGTAGATATTAGTACAGCCCCTAATAGTACCATTACTTCACGCCTTTGGAATTTTGACGATGGTACTACCGATACCATTGCTAACCCTATAAAGCGATTTACCATTCCAAGGGAGTATACCATCACCTTATTGGTAAGAAATGCTGTAGGCTGCGTAGGGGTGCCTGCTACTAAAAAAGTACAATTATATCTACAACCAGTAATTGATGCTGGGCCAAGCTTTGTGGTGCCATTTGGTAGCACTTTGCAAGTAAACCCTACTGCTAATGATAGTACTACAGTAAATTTTCAATGGACACCAAGTTCCCTATTCTCAAATGCCAATACGCTTCGCCCCAATTTGTTGGCTGTACAAAGTGGTGTATACTACCTTACGGCCACTGGTTTAGGCGGGTGTACTGCTACCGATTCTATCACGGTAATTGCTCAAAAACAAATTGAAGCTCCGAATGCCTTTTCGCCCAACGGTGATGGTATTAACGATACTTGGCTGGTTAAAAATTTGACCGATTATCCGGATGGCTTGGTGCAGGTATTTAATAGGTACGGCCAAGTGGTGTTTGAATCAAGAGGCTACTCCACACCATGGAATGGTAAATACAATGGAAAGCCATTGCCAGTAGGTACCTACTATTACGTAATAGATTTAAAAAATGGAACACTGCCCATTAAAGGTTATGTGGTGTTATTACAATAAATATGATTCGATTTAGTACAACTAAAACTATAGCTATGCAATTGTTTACAAAAAAGGGTTCGCTAACCTGCTTACTAGCTTTGGCACTGTTAGGAGCAAAGGCACAGATTGACCCACATTTTTCCCAGTATTATGTATACCCAAGTTGGTTAAATCCGGCACTTACAGGTGTGATGGATGGCGACTATAGGGTAAGTGGTATTTACCGCAGCCAGTGGGGCAATATTAGTACACCCTTTTCTACCCCAGGGGTTTCTGCCGATTTTAATACCAACAAAAGCATTAACTATGGTATTAGTATATTAAACCAAAGTGCCGGCAATGGCGGGTATAACTATACTACCGCTTATGCTAATATAGCTTACACTGGTATACGCTTTGGTACACAAGGCTTTCAGCGTTTGGCGTTTGGTATGCAGTTCGGATTAATTCAACGCCGTTTTAACCCCAGTAAATTAACTTTTGGCGACCAATGGAACCCCATTTTTGGTTTTAACCAAGGTACACCCACGGCAGATAACATTCAGCGGCCCAACGCATCTAATTTCGATGCTGGTGCTGGTTTATTGTACTACGATGCTCAGCCTGGTAAAAAGGCCAATATTTTTGCAGGTATTTCTGCCAGTCACCTCACTCGTCCTGAAGATAAATTCAGTGCTAGTGGCAATGAGAAAATTCCTGTACGGTATACTTTCCATGGTGGTGTACGCTTAGCCATCAGCGAAACTTTTACCCTAACACCCAATGTTTTGTACCTACGCCAAGGCGTTTCAGAAGAAAAAATGGTGGGAGCTTTTGCTAGTATAAAAGCCGATACACAAACCGATTTTCTATTAGGTGCCAACTATAGAATTAAAGATGCTATTTCACCGTTTGTGGGCTTTAACCACAAAAATTTGGTGCTTGGTTTAGCGTATGATATCAATACTTCCGATTTAGGTAAACTAGCTCGTGGAGCGAACAGCTTTGAAATTTCGCTCAGCTTTATCGGACGTAAAAAAGCCAAAACTCCCGAGGTGGAATTTATTTGTCCTCGTTTATAAACTCATTATTAAATCATAATACGTTTTACCACGTTTGTATATGAAGAAACTACTGCTTAGCATCAGCGCTATATATATATTATCCTCTGCACAAGGGCAATTTGTTACCGATTATTTAAAGGCAGCAAATACCTATTATCAAAAGGGCGATTTGTTTTCCGCAGCACAGTATTACGAAAAATATATTGATACTGCCAATGCCAAAATAAACAGAAATACAGGCTACAACCCTTACGCCATGCAGGCCGGGGCCAAGGTAAAAAAGGCAGAAATGCTCAATAAGCAACAAGCTATTTACCGTTTGGCCGAAATTTATACACAGTTAAAATACCCTGCCAAAGCTTTACCATTTTATGAGTTGAGTACAGGTTTTTCAGCGGAGCAATACCCCAATGCTTGGCTACAATACGCCAAAACCAATAGAGCTCTTGGCAAGTACGATGTAGCTGCTTCTGCCTTAGATAAATATTTAGCTATACATACCGCCAAAGATGCACCGTATGAGGAAGCTGTACGCGAAAAGGCCAACGTAGCTTTTATACAGCAGCAATTGAAAAGAAAAGATACGGCCCTTTACACAGTAAAGCCAGCTGCTTTTAATGCTGCTGGCGCCACGTATGCCCCTTTGGTGCATAACGGGCAAATGTATTTTACCAGTACACGTTTAGATAGTGCTGCACAAGAGAAACAATACTTGAACCGCTTGTATAAAGTAGATGTAACTACCGGTGCTCCACAACGCTTTTTTACCGATCAAAATGCCGATACACACCATGGCGTAGCTGCCCTAACGCCCGATGGTAAAACCATGTATTTTACAAGATGGAGTAAAGACCATGCCGCTAAAAATGCACAAATATTTCAATCAAACTTTGAAAATGGTAAGTGGCAACCTGCTTTTGCCTTAGACTCTACTATTAATAGAAAAGGCTATAGCAGTGAGCAACCGCATGTTTCAGCAGATGGCAAGTACTTATTTTTTTCAAGTAATATGCCAGGCGGCGTAGGTGGTTTTGATATCTATGCGGCTAAAATTTCTGGTACTACACCCGGAACACCTGTAAACTTAGGAGCCAATATTAATACCAATTTTGACGAGCAAGCTCCGTTTTACCATGCAGGTAAACAAAAGCTAGTTTATAGCTCCAATGGTAGAGTGGGTATGGGTGGTTTTGATTTTTACGAAGCCAGCGGCCAAGCAGAAGCGTTTGGTAAAAGCACCAATTTGGGCTACCCCATCAATACGCAAAAAGATGATATTTATTTTTTTGCCAAGGCTACCAATCCTAGCAATTGGTTAGATGATGTGTATGTTAGTAGCGATAGAAGCAGTGCTTGCTGTTTAGAAATGTTTCAAGTACACAAGGATAATCCTTTAAAGCAAATAACGGGTACCGTAATTTCCTGTGAGGATGCGTCACCTGTAAAAGGTGCTACGGTAACTATTGTAAATGCTAGTAACCAGCAAGTAATAGGACAAGCCACTACCAATGAAGCAGGGCATTACACCTTCAGTTTTGCGGAGTTTACGCCTGTAAATGCAATGGCTATTGCTGATGGATATTTGAGCAATCAATTAACGGTGCAAATGCCGGAAGATGTAGAACAAGCTTTGGTGGTAAACAATCCTCAAATTTGTTTATCAAAACCAAAAGATCCGGCACAAGTACCACCTATTATAATTCCAGATGCCTTATTTGAATTTAATAGTGCTGTACTTACCGAAGGATCGCAAGGAATTTTGGATGATGTGGTAACTAAGCTAAAAGCCGATTCTACATTGGTGTTATTGATAGACGCTTATACCGATAGTAAAGGCGCCGATGAGTACAATAGGAAGTTATCTGAAAAACGTGCGGGCAGTGTACAAGGGTATTTAACCAAAAAAGGTATATCTGATCGTCGTTTGTATACCAAAGCACACGGTGAGGAAAACCCTGTGGCACCTAATGAAAATGCCGATGGTACCGATAATGCCGAAGGCCGTGCCAAAAACCGTAGAACAGAAATTAGGGTAATAAAGAAATAGATTTTAATAGTTAATTTCGCCCAGCAAATGCCTTCCGATAAACTAGGAAGGCATTTTTTTTTGTACTAAATAAATCCCACTAATTGCCAAAGCATGAAGCTGCTATTTTTATACCTTAAGCCGTTTAGAAAATATATTTTTTTAGCCTTAGCACTTGCCGCCATCAACCAAAGTTTTAGTATGATGGACCCCATTTTGTTCGGGAAAATTATTGATAACTACGCTACCAAAGCCGCTAGTATGAGTCAGCAGCAATTTGTAAGCGGTGTACTTTGGTTACTACTAGCCTCCATATCGGTAGCTATGGTAAGTAGAATAGCCAAGGCTTTTCAAGATTATTTTACAAATGTGGTAGTACAAAAATTGGGTGCTAGCTTATTTACCGTGGGGTTACAGCACAGTATGCAATTACCTTATGCCGAATTTGAAGATCAACGTAGTGGCGAAACATTGAGCATTTTAACCAAAGTTAGAGCCGATTGCGAAAAGCTCATAAACGTTGGTATCAATGTATTATTTACATCGTTAATCGGACTTGTATTTGTAATTATTTGGAGCCTACGGGTAGATGGCATGATTGTATTGATATTTTTCACGGGTAGTTTGGTACTAGCTTGGTTAACCAATGTGTTGAGTAAGCGAATAAAATCTATCCAAAAAAATATTGTGAAACAAACTACCCAGCTGGCAGGTACCACTACAGAGAGTTTAAGAAACATTGAGCTGGTAAAAAGTTTAGGATTAACCAACCAAGAAATTAGCCGATTAAACGGTAACACATACAAGATACTCAACCTTGAGCTTACCAAAGTAAAACGTATACGTAGCTTAAGTTTTGTACAAGGAACGTTTGTAAATATGCTACGCCAGTGTATTATGTTCACCTTGCTATTCCTCATTTTCAGAGGTAAGTTGCAGCCTGGTGAAATGATTACACTACAGTTTTTTAGCTTTTTTATTTTTGGTCCTTTGCAGGAGATGGGAAACATTATTTTGGCATACAGGGAAGCCCAAGCCAGTTTGCAAAATTTCCATACACTAATGAGCAAACCTGCGGAGTATCAGCCAGCTAGTCCTACCACTATCGATCATATTCAGGAGCTAAGTTTTCACAATATTAGTTTTCAGCATAAAACAGCGGAACAAAAGGCATTGGATGGTATTAGCTTTACCGTTCGCCAGGGAGAAACCATTGCTTTTGTGGGCCCATCGGGTTCAGGTAAAAGTACTTTGGTAAAATTATTAGTGGGGTTATATACGCCGCAAACGGGTACTATACAGTACAATGGTGTGGCAGCCAACCAAGTAAACTTTACGGAGCTAAGAAATAAAATTGGCTTTGTTACGCAGGATACGCAATTATTTGCGGGTACCATTAGGGAAAACTTATTGTTTGTACAGCCTACCGCCACGGAGGCGGATATGTTGGCTGCTTTGGAAAAAGCCAGCTGTACCAGTATTTTACAACGCTCAGAAGCAGGGATGGATACGGTAATAGGCGAGGGTGGCTTAAAGCTCAGCGGTGGTGAAAAGCAAAGGCTAAGCATTGCCCGTTCCTTACTGAGAAAGCCACAGCTACTATTGTTTGATGAAGCTACATCGGCCCTAGATTCCCTTACTGAAGAAGCTATTTCCAAAACCATTCAGCAAATTTCTACGGATAGACAACAGATTACCGTTTTAATAGCCCACAGGCTCAGTACCATTATGCACGCCGATAAAATTTTTGTGCTAGAGAAAGGCTCTATTGTGGAAACGGGTTCGCATGAAACCCTACTTACAGAAAAGGGCTTGTACTATGCCATGTGGCGCCAGCAAATAGGGGAGCGGAAGTAGCACCGCCTTTTGTAAAATTTTTTTTAAGTGCCTTGCTGCTGTGTTTTTTGCAAGTATTTGCTAACTTGTACGTTCATACGTGTAAATGGAGAACGAATTATTAATTCAGGGGTGTATAAGAAACGATGCAGCATCGCAGCGGGAACTGTATAACCGGTATAGCCCTGTATTGTTATCTATTTGCTACCGTTACGGAAATACCCGAGCCGATGCGGAGGATATGCTGCAAGAAAGTTTTGTAAAAATCTTCACGCATTTACACACATTTAAACATGAAGGTAATTTTGAAGGATGGCTTAAACGCATCACTATTTTCACTTGTATTAATTTCTTAAAAAAGCATAAGCGATTTGCCGAAGTAGGCGATTTAGAAATGGCCAATGAAGTAGCGGCTAAGGAATCTAATATTCCCCTATTAATGCAAGCAAAACAAGTGGTGGAAAGTATAAAACTATTGCCCGTAGGTTTTAGAACCATCTTGAACTTATATGCCATAGAAGGCTATAGCCACCGAGAGATAGCCGAAATGCTAGATATAGAAGAAAGTACCAGCCGGAGCCAATATAGTAGAGCAAAAACATATTTAGAAAATATTTTAATTAAACGTAGAATTATAGAGCCCAATAGCAGCACCGTTGTACCCAAATGGACTGCCATTGTAAAGCCAACGAACTAACTGAAAGCATGAGCTTTTTTGAAAACGATACTGCCTTTGCCGCTTTTTTGCGAGAACATGCCGACAAGCATAGGATGTTTGCATCCGATAAAGTTTGGTATGGTATTCAGGAGCAAGTCCATGGTCGGAAACGCTGGCCAGCCCTAGGTATTGTTGGTTTTGGGGTATTGCTACTTACCATTTTGTTTACCGTGGCGTTAAGCGACGATTCGTTGATAAACACGTACAAAAAACTACCGAACTCCCCTACACGGTTTGCAGTAAGTAGTTTACCGATATCACCCGCTACCAATCGTAATTTTCTACGGCAAGTTCAAACGGTGCAAGGTTTACAATTCCCTTTACACACAAATACGTTTGCGGTTAGTGAAGAGGTACATGAGGAGTTACTGGCCATGAATACACGTACAACCGGAACTACCGAAGCCCATCACCCAACGGCTAACGTAATA
>RDXK01000065.1 GCA_004292605.1 Bacteroidota bacterium | reverse complement strand
CGTACAACCGGAACTACCGAAGCCCATCACCCAACGGCTAACGTAATAGCAAGAGAGGAGAATGAATTGAATCCATTGGAAGAGTATATTCCTGCTAGTTTGTCTACTATTTCTATAGGGGAGTTACCCGCAAGTACTTCTGCATTCGGCGATAAATTGGCCGAGGAAGCACCTACACCTACGGAGGCGCCTTTGGCTACTGAAGGCTTAGAAAATAATAATAAGAATCATTGGGCTACGGTACCTGCCGTAGGCAAGCCAAAACCCAAAAAATGGAGTGTAGGGTTTAATATTGCCGGTGGTAGTAGTTTTAGAAATTTATATGCCAATAGCAGCAATGCTGCCAGCTTTATTACCATACCCTTGGCAGCTAATTTAGATATTGATGTAAACGAAGCCGCTAAACACACCCCGGGGTTTGGTATGGAAGCAAGTGCATTATTTGGCTATCAATTAAATAGTACTATTAAGTTTTTGGCGGGTTTACAATACAATTATCGTAAGTACAATATTGCTGTGTCAGGGTATTCGTTTGATGCTACTAGGCTTCAATTGGCCAATGCTAGTGCTATTACTTTAGCAGGCCAATACAGCAATGTAGGCAATTACCATCCACTCACTATTTCCAATTCATTGCACGAAATATCTATTCCGTTAGGTGTGCAAGTAAATTTACTTCAAGGCAAAAAAATCGCATGGGTGATGGATGCTTTCGTACAGCCCACCCATGTGCTAGATAAAGCTCCCTTCACCCTTAGCACCGATTTTAAAAGCTATGTAAACGGCTCGCCACTATTACGCAACTGGAATATTAATACAGCCATTGGTACACACTTACAAATTAAATCGGGCTCCACCACATGGCAATTGGGGCCACAATTTAGGTACCAGCAACTACCTACTTACAAGGATGCTTACCCTGTAAAAGAGCATTTGTACGATGTTAGTTTACGCTTAGGTTTTCTGCAAAATTTCTAAACAACTCATGTAGTTTGGCGTTGTATGTTTGCAATATGAACATACGCTTGGTTATATTGGGTGCAGCTTTGTTGAGTGTGGTAGCCTGTTCAAACAATACGCAAAAAAAAGCTGCTGGTGCAAAGCCTGTGGGCGACTATTTTTCTATTGATGGTTTTATACAAGGGCAGGTAAAACAAATACAATCTGAGCCCTATTTTATCTACAAAAAAATGGGGGAGAGTTTGGCCGATTCTGCAGCTAGCAGCGTACGGGAACTTAGATTATATTCCGATAGTTTTCGATTTCCTGAACTACAAAGCCAGCAAAAATATTGGTATGTAGAGCAAAATTTTGGCGATAAAGCAAATGAGGAATACACCCTAAATTACACCGCCCAAAACGATAGTGCTGTAATAAAATATGCCGATGTAGTTTTTGATGACGAAACCAATGCCGTAAAGCGAATTTTTCTACAAAAAATGTGGCAGCAGGCCGATACTAGCTATGAGCAAAAACTGTATTGGAAAACCAACCGATACTTACTTGTGGTAACCATTAGCAGGGTACCGCACCAGGAAGCAAAAGCACACCAAGTAAAAATAGTTTGGAACGAATAAGCGGCGAACGATGACACAGGAACAGTTTCAACAAATTAGTAATACTATACCGCAGCAGCCGGGGATTTATAAATACTTTGATGCCGCCGATACATTGATTTATGTAGGCAAAGCAAAGGTGTTACGCAAAAGGGTAGCCAGTTATTTTTCAAAAACTTTTACCAATTATAAAACCCACGAATTAGTACAGCGAATTGCCCGAATAGAGTTTACCATTGTAGATACAGAACAAGATGCTTTTTTACTAGAAAACGCTCTTATAAAACAATACCAACCCAAGTATAATATCAATTTAAAGGATGATAAAACCTACCCTTACTTGGTAATTAAAAAAGAGGATTTTCCGAGGGTGTTTTTAACCCGCCGAAAGTACAATGATGGTAGTGAGTACTTAGGGCCGTTTACTAGTAGTGGTAAAGTGAGAGATTTATTGAATTTTATTAAGCTCTACATTCCGTTACGAACTTGTAAGTTACCACTTACACCAGGTAATATTGCAAAGGGCAAGTTTAAGGTGTGTTTGGAGTATCATTTGGGCAACTGTAAAGGCCCGTGTGAAGGACTGCAAACACTAGAAAACTACGCCGAAGGCTTGCAGCAAGTGAGGCAGCTATTGAAAGGGAATTTGCAACCTATTATTGCGGAGTACACACAAATGATGCAGCAGTATGCCGCCGATTATGCTTTTGAAAAAGCAGAAATG
>RDXK01000128.1 GCA_004292605.1 Bacteroidota bacterium | reverse complement strand
ATTACGGTGGCAGCAAGTGTTTTTTGCCCAGCAGCAAATAAAAGTGTTGGGTAAAGGAAATAAGGAACGTATTATTCCCATATCTGCTGAATTGGCCCAGCTTTTAAACGCTTGGTTACAACAGCAAAAAAAGGAATTAACGGAGGTAAATTATGTTTTCTGCTTTCAAAATGGTGCCCGTGTATATAGCCGTTGGGTATACACGCATGTACACAAGGCTTTGAGCGAAGTTACCACCATCAAAAAACGAAGTCCACACGTATTACGCCACAGTTTTGCCACGCATTTAAGTGCCAATGGTGCCCCGCTTAATGCCGTAAAGGAGTTACTGGGCCATAGTAGTTTAGCGGCTACCCAAGTATACACTCATAACAGTATTGAGAAATT
This sequence comes from Bacteroidota bacterium, assembly GCA_004292605.1. Classification (GTDB taxonomy): domain Bacteria; phylum Bacteroidota; class Bacteroidia; order Chitinophagales; family Chitinophagaceae; genus UBA10646. The sequence continues at coordinate 21,209 of RDXK01000128.1, read as the reverse complement.
AAAACAAGCCTTTAACAGTGCTCATCCAAGGGCTTAAGGTACTCATTATCAGCGGGTAAAAAGGCGCCAATTACACCCAAAAAATCATTTTTTCCGTTGGTGTTTTTTTTAAGCTTGTATTATCAAATTGTTACCTTACCTTTCTCAAAATTTACGATTATAGCACAAACTCTACTTTATTTTTCACCCAAAAAACACGTAATATGAACGTAAACATTCAAACAGTTCATTTTGATGCCGATCAAAAGCTTCTAGAGTACGTAAGGAAAAAAATTGAAAAAATTAATACGTTTCACGACAAAATTATTCGAGTGGAAGTGTATTTAAAGTTAGACAATGTGGTGCACAACATTAAAGACAAAATTGCGGAGATAAACGTGCATGTTCCCAAACGAAATTTCTTTGTAAAAAGCAGTTCAAAATCGTTCGAGGAAAGTTTTGATAATGCGATGGATGGCTTGGTAAATCAAATTAAACGAAAAAAGGAAAAGCAAATTGCTTAAGCCTTTAGCATACTACAAGAAAAGCTCGCTACACGGCGGGCTTTTTTATGCTGGAAACCCACCTTTTATGCTTTCTAAATTCTCCCAAACGCCCATGCAGCAAAAGGTTTCAAGAAAGTTAGAAAAAAAATAGGCGAAAATTTTGTTGAGATTCGAATTCTATTACCTTTGCAATCCCGAAAAAAAGGGAAAAGTTCTTTCGATAATGAATGATATTTGCCGAAGTAGCTCAGTTGGTAGAGCAGCTGATTTGTAATCAGCAGGTCGTGGGTTCGACTCCCTTCTTCGGCTCTGTTCAGCAAGCACCTAACCAGTGTTTGTAAAAAAGGGTAGTTGGCCGAGTGGTTAAAGGCGACAGACTGTAAATCTGTTCTCTTCGGAGTACGGAGGTTCGAATCCTTCACTGCCCACAGTTCTTTATATTTGCAACCTTGAGTTTGCAAATGCTTAGCGGGAGTAGCTCATTTGGTAGAGCGGTAGCCTTCCAAGCTTCAGGTGGCCAGTTCGAGCCTGGTCTCCCGCTCACACTTTCCTCTTTTGGTAGAGGAGGTATGCCGTTGTAGCTCAGGGGTAGAGCACTTCCTTGGTAGGGAAGAGGTCGTGGGTTCAATTCCCACCACCGGCTCAAAAAAAATCATCCAAAGGGGTGATACGGGTTTTAGGGTAACTGCTATAGTTACAAAACGGTAGCCGTTACCTAGTATTAGGTATGGCTTTTTATATTTTAAAAACAATAAAAACAAATAAAGATGTCTAAAGAGACCTTTAAGAGGGAGAAACCTCACGTAAACGTTGGTACCATCGGTCACGTTGACCACGGTAAAACAACTTTGACTGCAGCTATCACAACAATCCTTTCTCAAAAAGGTCTAGCTCAGGCAAAAAAATATGATGAAATTGATGGTGCCCCTGAAGAAAGAGAAAGAGGTATTACCATCAATACTGCTCACGTAGAGTATCAGACTGACGCTCGTCACTATGCTCACGTAGACTGTCCTGGTCACGCCGATTATGTGAAGAACATGATTACTGGTGCTGCTCAAATGGACGGTGCCATCCTAGTAGTAGCTGCTACTGATGGTCCTATGCCTCAAACCAAAGAGCACATCCTTTTGGCTCGTCAGGTAGGTGTACCTCAAATCGTTGTTTTCATGAACAAAGTGGATTTGGTGGAAGATCCTGAGTTATTAGAATTAGTAGAAATGGAAATTCGTGAGTTGTTATCTTCTTACGGTTTCGATGGCGATAATACTCCAATCATCCAAGGTTCTGCTACTGGCGCTTTAGCTGGTGAGCCTAGCTGGGTGGCTAAAGTAGAAGAGTTAATGGCTGCTGTAGATAGCTACATTCCATTGCCTCCACGCCCTATCGATATGCCTTTCTTGATGAGTGTTGAGGATGTATTCTCTATCACTGGTCGTGGTACTGTTGCTACTGGTCGTATCGAGCGTGGTATCATTAAAGTAGGTGAAGCAGTTGAAATCGTAGGTTTGATGGAAACTTCTATGAACTCTACCGTAACAGGTGTGGAAATGTTCAAGAAGTTGTTAGACCGTGGTGAAGCTGGTGATAACGCTGGTTTGTTACTACGTGGTATCGAGAAAAAAGATATCCGTCGTGGTATGGTTATCGTTGCTCCAAAATCTATCACTCCGCATACTCAGTTCAAAGGTGAAGTTTACGTATTGAGCAAAGAAGAAGGTGGACGTCACACTCCATTCTTTAACAAATACCGTCCTCAGTTCTACTTCCGTACTACGGATGTAACTGGTGAAGTTATTTTACCAGAAGGAACAGAAATGGTAATGCCTGGCGATAACATCAACTTAACTGTACATTTGATCCAACCGATTGCGATGGAGAAAGGTTTGAAATTCGCTATTCGTGAAGGTGGTAGAACAGTAGGTGCCGGTCAGGTTGCTGAAATCTTGAAATAGTCATTTTACCTTCGGGTAAATAATAGTAGTTAACTAGTTAGTTTCAAGAAATTGATAGCTAACTAGTTAATTATTTTGCGGGCATGGTGCAACGGTAGCATACGGGTCTCCAAAACCTTTGATCTGGGTTCGAATCCTAGTGCCCGCGCCAACAAATTGGCGGTGTGTTAATGAAGAAGAATTGGTTGAAATAGGCTATATTCGCTCATTAACACATTGTTTTTAATAGTAGGTTTTAGAACATGAATAAGATTAGTTTATACATCAAGGATTCCATTCAGGAGTTGCAAGAAAAAGTTACTTGGCCCACGTTAGATCAGTTACAGCAAAGTACTGCCATAGTTTTGGTAGCTACACTACTGATTACCGCTATGGTTTTGGTGATGGATTTCAGTAGCAGTCAGTTATTAAAGCTTGTTTACTCATTATTTAAGAGCTAATTACGCATGGAAGAAATAGTAGTTCAACAGCAGGATACACGCTGGTTCGTATTGCGTGTAGTAAGCGGTAAAGAAAGAAAGGTTAAAGAACAATTGGATAAAGAGGTTTCTAGGAACGGGTGGACGAGTTATATAAAACAAGTTTTCCTTCCTATGGAAAAGGTATATAAGGTACAAAATGGTAAAAAAGTAATGCGGGAAAAAAACTATTTTCCGGGTTATGTAATGCTAGAAGTAGTGCCTACCAATGCTACCCAAGCCAAAAGTAATGCCGAGCGTAACCTACGTTCTGTAGCTAGCGGCGAAACTTACAAGAAGGAAGAAAAGAAAAGCAGCCGAGCAGCCGAGCAAGTAGGCGAACCTGTAGGTTTACCAGATGATATTATACAATACATTAGCAACGTAAGCAATGTAATGCACTTTTTAACCGACGGAAGTGGTTCAAAAGGAAAAATTATGACTTTACGCCGTAGCGAAGTAAATAAGATGCTGGGCCGTGTAGATGAAATGAATGATCAAGGTGTTTCTATTTCTGAACCATTTATTGTGGGTGAAACCATCAAGATTATTGAAGGTCCGTTCAACGATTTCAATGGTGTGATAGAGGAAGTACACGACGAGAAGAAGAAATTAAAAGTAAGCGTGAAAATATTTGGCCGCTCTACACCAGTGGAGTTGAACTATATACAAGTAGAGAAATTAGGATAGGAAAGCGATTGCTGCAAACAGATAAAAAGGTCGTCTCTAATGATAGAGATGGCCTTTTTTATTTTCATTTACTTTAAACTGCACCATCATAATAGTTTGAATTTTAAAGAAATGTGTTTTTGTCAAAAAAGTACATTTAAAACTATACACCCCATTGGTTTTGCTTTCAAACAAGTATTTTTATATAAGTGAAACTAGCTAGGATTTTATGTGTGTGCTTGGTAGTGTGGGCCGGGAGCGTAGCTGCTCAGCAGGGTAACCGTTTTCAGCAGCGGGTAAAAGTTCAAGCTACTATTCCCTTGCCGTACGTGCCTATTCCTGGTACAGTTACCATTACGGGCGTAGCGGCCAGCCAATATTCCGTACAAAACTATCCACCACAAATACAGCTGAACGTATTGCCCAATGTGGATTCTGTTACTATACAGTTTCGGTATTTTCCGCCTAAATTATTTGAGCCCACTTCAAGGTATAATTATCAATTTGCCCAAAACCAATTAGTGGTCAAGCAGGCACCCAAAGCCAAAAATACCAGTTTGTTTAATTTCGGAAATTTACAATACAATGGTTCGCTTGGTAGAAACTTAAGTTTTGGTAACAGACAAGATGCCGTTTTTAACTCCCAGCTAAACCTACAATTGAATGGTTATTTGGCGGATAGTGTGTACTTATCGGCCGCCATAACCGATAACAATATTCCTATACAGCCCGAAGGAAATACCCAACAGCTCAACGAGTTTGATAGAATTTTACTTCAGTTTAGTAAACGCCAGTGGAAAATGAGTTTGGGCGATGTAGATGTACGCCAAAATACACTGGCGTACATGCCCTTTTATAAGCGTTTACAAGGGTTGGGATTTAGCAATAAATGGGGCAAAAAAACGGAACAATCGGCGGAACTAGTGGCTAGTATTGCCCGAGGAAAATTTGCCCGAAATATATTGCCCGTAATTGAGGGAAACCAAGGTCCGTACAGGCTGCAAGGCAATAATGGCGAGTTATTTTTAATAGTACTCAGCAATACCGAAAAGGTTTTTGTAGATGGTGTTCAGCTACAACGTGGGGAAGATCAAGATTATGTAATCAATTATAACACCGCGGAAATAGTTTTTACACCAAAAAATTTAATCACCAAGGATAAAAGGGTTCAAGTAGAATTTGAATATGCAGATAGAAATTATTTGAATAGCTTTTTGTTTGGCAAATACGAGGTAAAACATAAGAACATAGCGGTGCAAATAGGTGGTTATAGCAATGCCGATGCAAAATCTTCTCCCATCAACCAAAATTTAGATGATAGTCAGCGTCAATTTTTGGCCAATATTGGCGATAGCATACAGAACGCTGTTTTTGCCACACAAGTGTTGGATACCCTGGCCCCCAACCGTATTTTATACAAGAAAATGCTAAATCCGCTTGGGGTAGGCGACTCCATTTTTGTGTACTCCACACAGCCCGATAGTGCCATATATAGGGTAAGTTTTGTAAACGTAGGGCTTAACCGTGGTAACTATGTACCGCTGCAAAACGGTACCAACGGTCAGGCCTTTGTGTGGGTACCACCTGTAGGCGGTTTACCACAAGGGCAGTTTCAGCCGGGGCAACTGCTGGTTACACCTAAAGTGCAGCAAGGGGCTACGGTGCAGGCACAGTTTCAATTAAATACAAGAACCCAACTTACCACCGCTTTTAGTGCTAGCCGGTACGATGTAAATACATTTTCTACCAAACAAAAACAGAACGATGTAGGTACCGCCGTAAACCTGCAATTAACTCACCAAACCAACACTTGGGGGCGAAACCAAAACGTACTAACATGGAATGCTGGTGCCGAAATAATAGATGAAAATTTTACCAGTATGGAACGCTTGCGTACCGTAGAATTTTACCGTGATTGGGGGATGGATTTACGCCTGCTAACACCCATGCGGGAACAAGTGCTGCAAGCAGGTATTGCCCTTAAAAACAAACAAATACAAAACCTCCAATACAATATTGCACGGTTTACTACCAGTACGCAGTTTACAGCCAGTCGCCATACGTTGGCAGCCATCGGCACCGCCGCAGGTTTCCAATACACGGTGAATACGCAATACACACAGTTTACCAACCAAGGTGCTGAAGGAAGTTTTTTGAAACCCACTTTACAATTAAACAAAGTGTTGAATAAGCTGGGCGGTATACAATGGTTTACCCAATACACCATAGAACGAAATGTGCAGCAGATAGCCAATACCGATAGTGTACTTGCCAACAGTTTTAGTTTTACCACCTTTCAAATGGGTTTAAAAAGTAGTGCAAAGGCATTGAACAAATGGCAGCTAGTATATTTTACCCGTGCCGATGAATTGCCCATTGCTGCAAAAATGCAAGCAGCCGATAAAAGCTGGAATGTGCAACTACAATATGAACTTTTGAAAAACTTACATAGGCAGTGGCGGGTGCAAGCCAACTACCGAAACCTGACGGTTAAAATTCCTAATGCGTTGGCCCAGCAAAGCGATGCAGCATTTGTGGGAAGAACTGAGTACACGTTTAAGGAATGGAAAGGATTTGTACAAGGCAATGTACTGTACGAAGTAGGGCGAGGGCAGGAGCAACAGCGGAGTTTATTATTTATTCAAGTACCTACAGGCCGGGGTGAGTATACTTGGATAGATTATAATGGCGATGGCATACAGCAGATCAATGAATTTGAAATAGCACAGTTTGCCGATCAGGCAAAATTTGTACGTTTTTTTACGCCTACCAACAGGTTTGTGCCCACCAACTATGTGCAGTTTAATTACAATTTTCAAATAGTACCACGACTTATTATTTCGCCCAACGCTACCAGTTTATGGGCTAAGTATGCAAAAACGCTTCAATTTTCATCGGCCTTGCAGGCACAACAAAAAACATTGTACAATGGCGTGGCCGAGTTTAATCCGTTTCAAAAAAATATAGCCGATTCATCGCTTTTGCAGCAGGGTTTGGTAGCCAACAATACGTTGAGTATTAATAGGTTCAGCAGCCGCTGGGGTGTAGATGTTACTTACCTAATTCAACAGAACAAAGCATTGCTAAGTTTTGGTACGGAAAGTAGAACGCAAAACGAATGGAATACCAAGGCCCGGGCCCAAATAAATAAGCAGTGGACGGTAGATGTGGCCAGCCGTTTGGGTACACAACAGCTACAAACACCCAGCTTTGAAAACCGAAATTACCGCATAGTGTATAGCCAGTACACACCACGTTTGGCTTACACACTCAACACCGTTTTTAGAGCAGCGGTAAGTTTAGGTATACAAAACAAACAAAACACTATAGGAGCCGTGGGAGAAACTGCAGCCGCTACTATTGCCGCTATTGATGCCAAATACAATGCGGTAAATAAAACTAGCATTAGTGCACGTTTTTCCAGCAATAGCATTGTTTATAAAGGCGATATCAATAGCCCGGTAAGTTTTTTTATGTTAGATGGTTTGGCGCCTGGGCGAAATTTTTTATGGAACTTAGATATCACCAAACGCTTGATCAATAATTTAGAACTGTCGGTACAGTACGAGGGTAGGCGGCCAGGTAACACCAATACCATACACCTTGGAAGAGCTAGTATACGGGCTTTATTGTAGTAATATTTTTGCCTTGTTTACTTGGCCAATGCAATGGTAAAACTAAAAGTAGTTCCCCGGCCTTCCGTACTTTCTATATCTATTTTCGATTTCATGAGTTCTAAGTAGTGTTTTACTAAACTTAGACCGATGCCGGTGCCTAATTGCTGACTTTTATTCTTACTACTTTGTACGTACAAATCAAAAATCTTTTCCTTATCGGCGTCGCTAATACCAGCACCATTATCTCTCACACTACACAAAATAGTTGCTAGTGTTGAGTTGGAATGAATCAGCGTAAGTGTTACGGTTACTTCGCCTTGGGTTGATTTGCAAAATTTAATGGCATTGTTTACCAAGTTTCCAAACACTTGGGTAAGTTTTACAGGGTCGGCATGAAGCGTATCTGGGATACTTTTATCAAACTGTAATTTATACGTAATTTTTTTTTGCTGAATAAGCGAAGCATACATTTCGTACACTTGTTTCAGTACATCTTTAATGCTACATGGTATTAACTGAAGTTCCTGCTTGCCCGATTGTACTTTCTGATAATCAAGTAACTGGGATAACAGTTGAAGTAAGTTGTTACCGGCATTTAATTGATAGGTTAAAAACTCTTTTTGTTCTGTAGTAATGCTCTCGTTCAATAGCATTTTACTAATACCAATAATACCCGTAAGTGGGTTGCGTATTTCGTGGGCGATAAAGGCAATCAACTTCTTGTTTTCTTGCAGGGCTTCCTCGGTTTTTAATCGTTCAAAATCTATAATTTTTATCAGCTGCTTTCTTTTGTTGGAAATACGAACGGCCCAAAGTATCACTACAATAGCAGCTAGTAACGCTAAGCTAAGTAAGCTGGCTATAATTCTGTTAAAGGTTACATTGTTTCGTTCTATCGTTAACTGTTCATCTGCCTTATTTAGTTCATAGTTTTTTTGCAGAGCAGCTACATTATTTTGTTGATTAACTTGTGTTAATGAATCGAATAAGTCGTAAGCTTGATTGCTGTACTGTAAAGCCTCTTTAAACAAATTTTGTTTGGTGTAAATTTCATTATAGGTATTATAAACATCCAGACGGGCTTGATGATTGTTTAACTTTCTAGCCACTGCCAAAACTGTGTCGGCATATTTTATGGCGGAAGTATAATCGCCGCTTTTGGTGTAATAATTAGCCAAGGAACTATATACCCAAAAAAAGTAAGTAAGGTTGTTCGATTGATCGGCTATTCGCTTTGCTTTTTGTAAAAAGTAATTGGCCGAATCAAGTTTGTTCGTTTCTGTATACAAATAGCCCAACTGATCGTAAGTGGTTATTAGAATTTGAGGATTATTGCTAGGTTCTTCTTCGGCTAAAACAGGTAATAAACAGTCAATGGCTTTTCGAAAATTATTTTTCTTCTCCCATGCATAGGAAAGGTTAGTTAAGGCATCGTTTTTAAGTTTCCATAATCCTGCTTGCGTGGCTAATTCTACACATTGGTTTAGGTATTTAATACTCTCGCCAGGGTTGTTCGCAATGGTTAATTCCGCCGCAATATTATTAAGGGCTTTTACTTTTAGCGTAGTATCGTTCAATTCATCGGCTAGTGCCAGCAATTTTTGGTAATGGTATACCGCAACCTTAATATTATTAGAATCAGCATAGGCACGCCCTATTTGGTTATGCAAATCGGCTTGCAGTATCTTGGGTAACTGTTCTAGTTGTTTTGGTTCTACTAGTGGTCGTAAAATATCGATGGCTTGTGCAAAACTACCGGCAATGTTGGCTGAATTGGCTTTTAGCAAACCATATTCTACCTCGGAAATACCTAATTTTTTTGCGTTGATTCCAGGCGCCAGTATGATAGCTTTCCCGCTGTCGAATTCATCGTACAATAGTTGTTTAAGATGAATATATTCTTCACTAGCGGTGCCGCTTTGGTCATTGTTTTGGTTACAAGCCACCAATAGCACAAGTGCTAACAAAAGCAAGGTTAGTTTCCCTTTCACGCAGAGTTTTTATGTAAAATAGTGTTTTGGTACTATTTCAAGTATTATTTCTGCAAATTTTCAAGCATTTCTTGGGTCATTGACTCTAGGGTATATTCGGGGCTCCAGTTCCAATCTTTTCTAGCCACGGCATCGTTGATACTACTAGGCCAGCTATCGGCAATGGATTGACGGTAATCCGGCAAATAGGCAATGGTAAAATCGGGTATATGCTGCTGTATACATTCTGCCAACTCCTTTGGCGAAAAACTAAGTGCTCCTACATTGTAAGATGTACGTATGGTAATATCTTTTGCCGGCGCCTCCATCAAGGAAATGGTGGCTTTAATAGCATCAGGCATATACATCATAGGTAAGTAGGTATTTTCCTTCAAAAAGCAGTCGTAATGCTTATCGGCCAATGCATCGTGAAAAATTTCTACGGCATAATCGGTGGTTCCGCCGCCGGGTGCCGACTTATAACTTATTAAACCCGGGTAGCGAATGCTACGCACATCTACCCCAAACCTGTGGAAATAGTAATTGCACCAAAATTCCCCTGCGTATTTACTAATTCCGTACACCGTAGTGGGTTCAATAATGGTTTGTTGCGGACAGTCGATTTTGGGCGATGTAGGACCAAAAACGGCAATGCTACTTGGCCAATACACTTTGTGCAGCTTTTCCTCACGGGCTATGTCTAACACGTTTAGTAAGCCTTGCATATTCAAGTTCCAGGCTAGGTTCGGATTTTTTTCGCCAGTGGCAGAAAGAATGGCAGCTAGCAAATAAATTTGGGTAATGCCTTGGCGTATTACTTGTACATGTAGCATTTCCTTATTCATTACATCTAAACTTACATAGGGGCCAGTGCCTTGTAACAAAGGATTTTGTTCTCTCAAATCACTCGCTATTACATTGGCATTGCCATATATTTTTCGGAGGGCTAAAGTAAGTTCTACACCTATTTGGCCACTAGCACCTATTACTAATATTCGTTCTTTCAGCATCGTCATTTTTTGTTCATTTACAAGTTCAATCCAGGGGTGCAAACTTAAACATGTAATTGTTTCAAAAGTTGTAAAATAGGTAAATAGTTCCGCCCACACGGTTGAATACCGTTACACGCTACCTTTGCAAAAACTTTGCAACGTGAATTCTTTTTTAGCCAATTTATTTCAGCAGCAAACCTATAACTCCGATAATTTTTTCCTAATTGCTGGCCCTTGTGTGGTAGAAAGCGAAGAATTGGTGTTTGAAATAGCTGAAAAAGTAAGTACGCTTTGCAGGCAATATAGCGTGCCCTATATTTTTAAAGCTAGCTATAGAAAAGCCAACCGTACCAGCGCCAATTCCTTTACAGGCTTGGGCGATGCGGTGGGTTTGGACGTGATAAAAAAAGTAGGCAAACATTTCCAATTACCTACCACTAGCGATGTGCATAGTGCCGCCGAAGCTATAGAAGCCGCCCAATATGTGGATGTACTACAAATACCCGCTTTTTTATGCCGACAAACCGATTTATTGTTAGCAGCAGCTGGCACCCAAAAAATAGTGAATGTAAAAAAAGGCCAATTTGTAAGTGGCCAAGCCATGGGATTTGCCGTAGAAAAAATTAGAAAAGCAGGCAACGATAATGTGATGCTTACCGAAAGAGGAACCACGTTTGGCTACCAAGATTTGGTGGTAGATTTTAGAAATATACCTTGGATGCAAGCCCACCAAGTGCCTGTAGTAATGGATGTAACCCATAGCTTGCAGCAGCCCAACCAAACTACCGGCGTTACGGGCGGTAACCCACAATTAATAGAAACCATAGCTAAAGCCGCGGTGGCAGTAGGGGCCCAAGGTTTGTTTATAGAAACCCACCCTAACCCAAGTAAAGCTTTGAGCGATGGCGCCAATATGCTAGCACTACATTTGTTGGAACCTTTGCTAGAAAAGTTGGTACGCTTACGTGCAGCGGTGGTTTAATTTACCATAGCATTTACGGGTAATACCTCGCCTTTTTGCAAAATTTCGCTGGGTAGCAGGTTAAATTCCTTTTTAAAAGCGGCTGCAAAATGGCCCAAATTGGTATAGCCTACTTGCAAACCCACCTCCTTAATGGAGTAAATATTGCGGTTCAGCATTTGGCGAGCTTTTATCATACGGTTTCGCTGAAAATACTCGTAAATAGGCAGTCCGTACAAATCTTTGAAATCCTTTTTTAGTTTGGTTGTGCTCATGCCAGCTACCTCGGCCAGCACATCTATTGTGGGTGGCGGAGCACTATAATCTTCCACTAAAATGGCTTCTATTTTCATCAGTTTGGCCAGCAACTTCGGTTCGTGTACAATGGTGGATTGCTGAATATGACTGAAATTTTTACAGAAAAAACGTTCCAATAATAGCATCACTCTATTGTCTAAATGCTTGGTGGCAAAAGGCATATCCGGCGTAGCGTGTACCATCATATCCATTATGGTACGGTACTCAGCATCTAGCGGCTCTATGGTTTTACTTCGGATGATGTGGGCTGTATAGTCGGTTATTTTTTGCTCTAAGTTTTGCAGCGGCAAAATACTTTCTAGCACTTGTGGTGTTACTATCAGTTTTACGGAGCGTAGGCGTACATTGGCAGGTATAAAATAGTTGGCCGCCTGCATGCTATGCTGCAATAACACATGGTTGTTTTGCAAATTATAACTCCGGTAAGGCTTGCTTACAAAAAAAGAAATATCGCTGCTAATGCTTTGCAAACATTCATTGAACTGAAAAATATAAAAAGGGTAGTGGCTGGGTTCTCTTTTAATAATTTGTTCCTTATGAAATTTACAGTTCGATACTAGTAAACTAATACCACTGGCTAGTTTCTTGGCCCATACGTAGCCTTCGCCCACATCGGCCGGCAATTCTACACAGTTTTTTACTACGGGTGCACCGTACATATAACCTATTTGCTGTAAAAACTCTGTATAGCAGCTGCTATGAAAATGAAAGTGTTTCATACAATGATTGTTAGGCGGTTACAAGTTGTGGTTGTTCATCAAAGGTTTTTTTGTAGGCTTTTAAAAAACTACCTACATCTTCATAGCCAATGGCATCAGAAATTTGTTTTACGCTGTATTTTTTGGATATCAGCATAGCTTTTGCCCTGTTCATGCGGTGCTTTTGGTAATACTGGTAAATGGGTAAGTGATAAGTTTCCTTAAAAATTTGTTTCAGTTTACTAGTACTCATGGCGGCTTTACGGGCCAAATCGGCAATGCTGGGTGGTGTTTTAGAAAAATCGTAGGTAAGTAGCGTTTCTATATCTCTCAATCGCTCTAAATCGTATACGGAAACTTTGGTATCAAAATGCTCTTCCGATAAACGTTTGTATAATCTTGTAAAAAAACGTTCTAGTAATAGGTTAATTCTGTTTTGAACCACAAAACTCCCCAAGGTATCCGTGTAAGTATGCTGAAAAACAGGGTCGAACAAAAATTTATACTCCGTATCAAAGGGTTCGTAGCTGGGTGTATTGCCTGGTGTGTTTAAATAATTCAACACAAGTTCTGCTTCCTCACCGGGTTGTAACCACTGCTGTAGCTGGGCATTATCTACCATTACGTTTACGCTGCGTACTTGGGCACCGGCGTTTTCAAAAAATATCCAATCAGTGGTGGTAGAAGTAATACTTGCAGCCGATTTGGTGATAAATGTATGGTTAGGCCCAGGCTCGGTAATTTCATCAAAGCGAACAATAAAGTATTGTTGGTCTACCTTTTTTCTGTGTACTATGGCGGGCTGTAAGGCCGTATAGTCCGACAAAAAGCATTGAATTCGTTCGCCCAATGTAATCACCTGAATTTTACCAATGGCTGCATCATCGGGAAAAACCACGGTTTGATCCACGATGGGAGTGGCAAATTTTTGACTGTAGAAAGTCAATAAATCGTGGTAGTTGGTATGGTGGAATGTTATGTTTAGCAAGGGATTAGGTTTTTAAAGGGTTAATTAAGCGTAACGAAGCGGATTGCGTTGCCGAAGGCGGAGATAGGAGCGGATGTTAAGCCAAAAGGCGATTATCATGTATAGTATCAGCGGTGAACCGATGGTGATGAAACTTACATAAATAAACCACATGCGAATTTTTTCGGAAGCAATACCTAGTCGGTCGCCAAGTGTGGAGCATACACCAAACACTTGCAGCTCGATTCCATGCTTTAATCGTTGCAGCATAACGTACAGATTTGCAGCAATGTAAAAATATTTTCCCATTTTAAGAAATTATTTTCCATTTTTTGAAAAATTGAACAATTTTAAACGATTCAAGGTTTTTAGAAATGAGCATTTATCGATGTTGCAGGTTGCATTATTGGCCACTATGAAGGAAGCGGATGCAGAAAAAATGTTAAATCGTTTGATTTTAAACGGTTTGTTGGTCAACTTTTCACAGGCTAGCTAAACGACGCAAGGCAGCTTTGCCTTAAATTTGCGGGAATCGAAAATCATTGTTTCGAAAAAGGCATTCAAATGTTAGATAATCCCCACATTAGAAATTTTAGGTGTTTTGAAGATTCCAAAGCCTGTGGTTTTGAGCTTGTAAACCTAATGGGTGGAAACACTTGTTTGCTAAAGGAAACAGAAGCTAGAATGTTGCTTTTTGGGTTTGAATTGGTGAGAATTTCGCAAAATTGGAAAGGTTGCGGTGTATTCATTAAAAGATGGCCAAAACTACTACCTCTTTTAGCATTTTTACTTTCTTCCATGTTTTCGTATTCTCAGCAAAACGTTCGTGTCTTATACGAAAAGACAGATATCGGTTATGACCTGATTGTCGATAACGATGAGGTGATAGAAGTGTCACTTACGTTTCAATTTGTTCTAACTAATATCGTATCATCACTCGCCGAGGATGAAGTGGCAGTGGTACCTGCGAAAACTTTTAGTCATAAAGTGGCAACTTTATTGGTCATCCAACCTTATTTGCTTAATAAATTCTCATATAAATATCAGTGTTATTACGGCAATACTAATTTGACGGAATTCGACAGCACATACATGTATGATTTACCCTATAAAAAAGGCAACGTGTTTAAAGTATATCAAGGATATTTTGGAGGCTTTTCACATCAAAATGATTATGCTGTAGACTTTACGATGCCCATAGGTACCGAAATAGTTGCTGCTAGAGAAGGGATTGTGGTAGAAGTTGTTGAAAAGAATAATCGAGGATGTGCCGATGAATCCTGTGTTGCTTTTAATAATTGGGTTACAGTTTTCCATAACGATGGCACCTATGCAAAATATGTGCATTTAGACTTTAAGGGTGCAAACGTGAAGGTGGGGCAAAGAGTAAACAAAGGGGATTTAATTGGATTAAGTGGTAATACAGGGTTTTCATCCGGGCCACACCTACATTTTGAAGTAAATTTACCAAGTATTCGATGCAAAAATACCTTGCCGACGTTGTTTAGAATTGGAGATGGAAGCACGGCAGAGTTTTTGCAGGAAAATCATTTTTACGCAAAAAATTATTAACTCTATAAAAAATAGGCTTCAAAATGTATGGGAGAACCAACGCAAAAATAATTTAACCTAATTGTCGCAACGCAATTGAAGAAGTAGTGAGCATAAAATACAGTACTTTGGCGACCAATAGAAAGATAGACATTAATAGAAATATTCAATATATCAACTAGTATCAATTCACAAAAATTAAACAATAAATACCATGGCTTTTGACATTGACATGATTAAAAAGGTATATGCAGAAATGCCTTCCAAAGTAGATGCTGCTAAAAAAGCATTGGGCCGTCCATTAACCTTGGCCGAAAAAATTCTTTTTGCACATCTTCACCCCGATCAAAAAGTAGAAAATTTTGAACGTGGCAAAAGCTATGTAGATTTTGCTCCCGACCGTGTAGCCATGCAAGATGCTACTGCACAAATGGCTTTATTGCAGTTTATGCAGGCTGGTCGCCCCAAAGTAGCGGTACCGTCCACCGTACATTGCGATCACTTGATTACTGCTAAAAATGAGGCCGTACAAGATTTGCAAGTGGCCAACACAGAAAGTAAAGAGGTGTACGATTTCTTGGCATCTGTATCTAATAAATATGGTATTGGTTTCTGGAAGCCTGGTGCAGGTATTATTCACCAAGTGGTGTTAGAAAATTATGCTTTCCCTGGAGGTATGATGATTGGTACAGATAGCCATACCGTAAATGCTGGTGGTTTAGGTATGGTAGCCATAGGTGTAGGTGGTGCCGATGCTTGCGATGTAATGGCGGGCTTGGCTTGGGAACTAAAATGGCCTAAACTAATAGGTGTGAAACTTACCGGTAAATTAAGCGGTTGGGCTGCCCCTAAGGATGTTATTTTAAAAGTAGCTGGTATACTCACTGTAAAAGGTGGTACTGGTGCTATTGTAGAATATTTTGGTGAAGGTGCTACCGCTATGAGCTGTACGGGTAAAGGTACTATATGTAATATGGGTGCTGAAATAGGTGCCACTACTAGTACGTTTGGGTACGATGATAGCATGAGCCGTTACCTAAAAGCTACCGGCCGTGAGGATGTAGCTATT
Source organism: Bacteroidota bacterium (assembly GCA_004292605.1). Lineage (GTDB taxonomy): Bacteria > Bacteroidota > Bacteroidia > Chitinophagales > Chitinophagaceae > UBA10646. The sequence goes on along the minus strand of RDXK01000128.1, from coordinate 5,499 downwards.
GCTGCCGATGCCGTGAAAGAATACTTAAACGCCGATGCGGAAGTATACGCCGAGCCAGAGAAATATTTTGATCAAATTATTGAAATAAACCTCAGCGAATTAGAGCCACATTTAAACGGTCCGTTTACGCCCGATTTAGCTACGCCCATTTCAAAAATGAAAGAAGCCGCTGCGGCCAATGGCTGGCCTACCAAAGTAGAAGTAGGTTTAATTGGTAGCTGTACCAACAGTAGTTATGAAGATATTTCAAGAGCGGTAAGTTTGGCCAAACAAGTAGCTGCCAAAGGTTTAAAAACCAAAGCCGAATACACCATTACCCCGGGTAGCGAACAAGTACGCTACACCATTGAAAGAGACGGATTTTTAGAAACTTTTGCCCAAATAGGTGCTACGGTTTTTGCCAATGCTTGTGGACCTTGTATTGGTATGTGGGATAGAGTAGGTGCTGAGAAAAAAGAGAAAAATACCATTGTACACAGCTTTAATAGAAACTTTGCTAAACGTGCCGATGGTAACCCAAATACCTACGCATTTGTGGCTAGTCCGGAATTAGTAACCGCTTTAGCCATTGCTGGCGATTTAACCTTTAACCCATTAACCGATACCTTGATTAACGAGAAAGGGGAAGCGGTAATGTTGGATGCTCCTACCGGTGATGAATTGCCCACAAGAGGTTTTGCTGTGGAAGATGCTGGCTACCAAGCACCTGCTGCCGATGGTAGTGGTGTATACGTAGCGGTAGACCCAGCCAGTAAACGTTTACAATTGCTAGATCCTTTTGCACCATGGGAAGGTACCGATTTAAAGGGCTTGAAATTGTTGATTAAAGCCAAAGGAAAATGTACTACCGACCATATTAGTATGGCTGGCCCTTGGTTAAAATTCCGTGGGCATTTAGATAATATTAGTAATAATATGTTGATTGGTGCGGTAAACTATTTTAACGAGAAAACCGATAATATTAAGAACCAATTAACGGGTGAATACGGTGCTGTACCAGCTACTCAGCGTGCTTATAAAGCCGCTGGTGTAGGTACCATTGTAGTGGGTGATGAAAACTATGGTGAAGGTAGCAGCCGTGAGCATGCCGCTATGGAACCTCGTCATTTAGGTGTACGGGTGGTGTTAACAAAATCGTTTGCCCGTATACACGAAACCAACTTGAAAAAGCAAGGTATGTTGGCCTTAACTTTTGCCAACAAAGAGGATTATGATTTGATACAGGAAGATGATACTATTGATGTGCTAGGCTTAACCAGCTTTGCACCCAATACACCATTAACCTTAGTGTTGAATCATGCCGATGGTAGCAAAAATGAAATTGTAGCGAACCATACTTACAATCAGCAGCAGATAGAGTGGTTTAAAGCCGGTGCTGCATTGAATATTATCAGGAAGCAAGTAGGGGCGTAATATCCTCCCTTGATTCCTCCGAAGGAGGGAAATTTAAACCTCGAAGACTAAAAACCTTCGAGGTTTTTTTGGTTGTTTTTCTATCCCACTTTTCAATTTTACCCATTCACTCATTGCAGATGTGGTACATATTACTTTAAACTATCGTTTTATTAATTGTATCAATAAAAACTATTCGTGTTTGGTGGTTAATATTGCATTCGCATGACTGTTAATACGCCACTTTGTGATATAAGTACTTATTATCTAGTTGTTATGGTTCCACAAATTAAATACCATTTTATATGTCGCATCCCGATGTTTCTAACACTTCTTACAATGTAAATGGTGAGGCAAAATGCCCATTTACAGGTGCTGTAGCCAAAAAAGCTGTGGCAGGTCAAGGTACTACCAACCGCGATTGGTGGCCTAACCAACTTCGTTTAAACGTATTACGCCAACACTCCAGTTTATCGGATCCTATGGAGCCCGGCTTTAATTACGCCGAAGCATTTCAGTCGCTCGATTTACAAGCTGTAAAAAAAGACATTGAGCAAGTACTTACTACTTCGCAAGATTGGTGGCCCGCCGATTACGGACATTACGGTCCGTTTATGATTCGTATGGCATGGCATAGTGCTGGTACCTACCGTGTAGGCGATGGCCGAGGTGGTGCCGGTACGGGAACACTACGTTTTGCACCATTAAACAGCTGGCCAGATAATGCCAATTTAGATAAAGCTCGTTTGCTACTTTGGCCCGTAAAAAAGAAATATGGTAAAAAACTTTCTTGGGCCGATTTAATGATACTTACCGGCAATGTGGCGCTTGAAAGCATGGGTTTCAACACCTTTGGTTTTGGCGGTGGCCGTGCCGATGTTTGGGAACCGGAAGAAGATATTTATTGGGGTAGCGAACGCGAATGGTTAGGCGATAATCGCTACACTGGCGATAGAGAGTTAGAAGAACCTTTAGGTGCTGTACAAATGGGTTTAATTTATGTAAACCCTGAAGGACCGAACGGTAACCCCGATCCATTAGCCGCTGCACGTGATATACGTGAAACTTTTGGTAGAATGGCTATGAACGATGAGGAAACTGTAGCCTTGATAGCCGGTGGCCACACTTTTGGAAAAACCCATGGTGCTGCCGACCCTACCAAATATGTAGGTAAAGAGCCAGCGGGTGCTACCATAGAGGAGCAAGGCACAGGCTGGAAAAACACGTTTGGTAAAGGGAATGCAGAAGATACCATTACAAGTGGTTTAGAAGGTGCCTGGACCACCACGCCCGCTAAATGGAGCCACGATTACTTTAAACACCTATTCGAATTTGAGTGGGAACTTACAAAAAGCCCTGCCGGTGCCCACCAGTGGCAACCGAAAAACAATGGTGGTGCGGGTACTGTACCCGATGCACACATTGCTGGTAAAACACACCAACCGATGATGTTAACCACCGATTTAGCTTTACGAGTAGACCCTGCTTACGAAAAAGTATCTCGTAAGTTTTACGAAAATCCCGATGCATTTGCTGATGCTTTTGCAAGGGCTTGGTTTAAACTTACCCACCGCGATATGGGGCCAAAAGAATTATACTTAGGTAGCGAAGTACCAGCTGAAGATTTACTATGGCAAGATCCTATACCTGCGGTAAACCACGCTTTGGTTACCGATGCAGATATTGCTGCCTTAAAAGCTACCATTTTAGCCAGTTCACTTAGTATTAGTGAGTTGGTAAGTACCGCTTGGGCATCTGCCTCTACTTTTAGAGGTAGCGATAAACGTGGTGGAGCCAATGGTGCTAGAATTAGGCTAGCTCCGCAAAAATATTGGGCGGCCAATAACCCTGCACAATTGCAAAAAGTGTTAGACGTGTTAGAAGGCATTCAGCAGGCATTTAACGCAGCACAAACCAACGGCACTAAAATTTCTCTGGCCGATGTGATTGTGTTGGGCGGTGTTGCAGCCATAGAAAAGGCTGCCGCTGCAGGTGGTGTTTCTATCACGGTACCGTTTACACCAGGTAGAACCGATGCTAGTGCGGAACAAACCGATGTGGCTAGCTTTGCAGTTTTAGAACCTAAGGCAGATGGATTTAGAAATTATGCTACTGCAAAAATTAGTACCATAGCCGAAGATGCTTTGATAGATAAAGCACAATTGCTTACGTTAACTGCTCCTGAAATGACAGCCTTAGTAGGTGGTATGCGTGTTTTGGGTGCCAATTTTGACGGAAGTTCCTTGGGTGTATTTACCAATAAAGTAGGGGTATTGAGTAACGACTTTTTTGTAAACCTGCTCGATTTTACGTACACATGGAGTGCTGCCAACGCTCATAACACCGTTTTTGAGGGCAAGCACCGTGGTACTGGCGAAGTAGTGTTTAAAGGCACAAGAGCCGATTTGATTTTTGGTTCCAACACAGAGCTTCGTGCTATAGCCGAAGTGTACGCTTGTGACGATGCCAACGAGAAATTCGTGCACGATTTTGTTGCCGCTTGGAACAAAGTAATGAACCTAGATAGATTTGATTTGAGGTAATGCTGTAGAAAAGTATTTCCGGCAGTAAGGCTGTCTTAACCTAGTGTTAAGGCAGCCTTTTTTTGTGTGGGCTGTTAGGGCAAATGTTAGGGCGAATAATCATTCGCCCAAGTTGGTTGCAGGGTCGAATCAACATTCGCCCGAACAGCAATTTTCGAAAAAACTTTATTGGTAATCGAAAAATATCGGATAATATTTCATTGGTAATCCAAAATTATCGAAATTTGTGGTAGGCTTTAATGCTTAAATCATGTCTGCATGACGAGAAATTTCTTTCAAACGCTATTAAATCATATTGCCAAACCTCAGCATACCGTGCTAATAGGGGCAAGGCAGCTGGGTAAAACTACGCTTACTAAGCAATTAGTACAGCATTTACAAAGCCAGCAGCGAAGCGTGCATTTTATTACGCTGGAAGATCCCACCATTTTACAAGCTATTAACGAGCATCCCAATAATCTATTCAATTTTGTAGCCGACGTAAATTCTCTTGCCGAGGGTGAAGTTTTGTATGTGGTGATAGATGAAGTTCAATACGCCGAAAACCCTAGCAATTTTTTAAAGTTTTTATACGATGTATATGCCCCGAAACTAAAATTGATAGTTACGGGTAGTAGTGCTTTTTATATAGATAAAAATTTTAAAGATAGTCTCGCTGGTCGTAAGCAAGTATTTGAATTGTTCCCCTTAACCTTCTCTGAATTTTTGCATTTTAAAGGGGAAGATGCTTCGGTAAATGAACTACAACAGTTGCAGACAAGGCCTCAATACCAAGGTACGCAATACACCAAACTCACCCAACTTTTAAAGGAGTATATAGTGTATGGTGGTTACCCTGCCGTGGTACTAGCAACCACCGAAACTGAGAAGCAACTTTTACTAAAAGAACTGGTAAATAGCTACATGAAAAAAGATGCCTTGGAAGCTGGCATAAAAGATGAGCTAAAGTTTTTTCAATTGGCCCGTTTACTGGCAGAGCAGGTGGGTAATTTGGTAAACCAAAATGAGCTAAGCAATACGCTAAAAGTGGCCGTGGGCACTGTAGATAACTACTTATACCTACTGCAAAAAACGTATATAGTACATAGTTTACCGCCCAAATACGGTAACCTACGAAAGGAGCTTACCAAAATGCCCAAGCTATTTTTTCATGATACAGGTTTGCGAAATGCACTGCTGAATAATTTTTCTTTGTTAGAGGATAGAACCGATAAAGGTGCCTTGTTTGAAAACGCTGTATTTAGTAAACTGAGAGATAGGTATGGCACCGATGCTATCAAATATTGGCGTACTGCCGATGGCAATGAAGTAGATTTTGTAATAGAAGAAAACAACCTTGGCGGCTTGGCGTATGAAGTAAAATACAATGATGTATTGTATAAAGCCAACAAGTATAAAAAGTTTGCAGAAGGGTACCCTCAGTATCCATTAAAAGCTATCAGCATGCAAGCCGAAAAATCCGATACGTTGGAGTTTTTACGTATGTAAAATCAGTCCACGAGCCATTTAATTACAGCATTGTTACCAGCATGGGCGAATAATCATTCGCCCATTACACTAAACC
>RDXK01000127.1 GCA_004292605.1 Bacteroidota bacterium | reverse complement strand
GCCTTATTTTTTAGCAGAAGCGTAATTCCTTACCCGAGAGATAAGCATGTGAACACTACCTACTATGAGCATATAGGTGTGTATGCGTTTACCAAACAAGCTTTACTAAATTTTACCAACTGGGAAATGACGCCCCTAGAAGCTGCCGAAAAAATAGAATGTTTACGCTATTTAGAAAATGGCGTGCCCATAAAAATGGTACTTACCAGCTATATGGGTGTGGAAATAGATACGCCGGAAGACCTGATAAAAGCGGCTCAGTTTTTATAAACATGCTGCCAAACTTACCCACTAGCGAACTAAGTTTTCGTTTTGCGGATCAGTCGTATTCTTTGGCAGTGCCCGTAGCCGATTTTGTAAAACAATGGCACTTGCAGCAGCCCAACGCAGCCTTTCCCTATTGGGCTAAACTATGGCCATCTGCCATAGCTTTGTGCCAATACATTGGTAGCCACACTCCCATATTTACAAATAAAAAAGTGATAGAATTAGGGGCTGGCTTGGGCCTGCCATCTGCTGTAGTAGCCACGTATGCTCAGCAAGTATTTTGTACAGATATAGATGCACAAGCTGTAGCGTTCATGCCGCAGCAACCCTGTTTGAACCAGCCCAATATTGTGTGTAAAGAACTCGATATTTTCGAGTTTTCGGGTGAGGTACAGCAGCAAAAAATAGACGAAATTATTTGTGCCGATGTAAATTATACACCCGCTTTGTTTACCCAATTACTTAGTAAAATTCAGTATTGGCAAAGTTTAGGTTGTGGTATCACCATTGCATCGCCACAGCGGCTATTGGCCAACGATTTTGCTCAGCAGCTCAACCTACTTACTACCATCCACCCTACTTACTACGTGCAGCAGGAAACCATTCGTATTTGGCGTATACAGTAAGTAGCTAGTATTTTTACGATAAATACATACAAATGGCAGCGGTAAACGTATCGTTAATTCAAACAGATTTGGTGTGGGAAAATCCCGCGGCCAACAGAGAAAAATTGGAAACCATCATTGCTTCTCTGCAAGGCAAAACACATATTGTGCTATTGCCAGAAATGTTTACCACGGGCTTTACCATGAACCCGGAACCCTTTGCTGAAACCGCTAATGGCGAAACCGTAAGTTGGCTAATAGCATTGGCCAATAAATACACATTAGTAATTGGCGGCAGCATGATACTAACATCGGAAAATGGCTATACCAATACCTTTGTGTGGGCACAACCCAATTATCAAATAAGCTTTTACAATAAAAAACATTTGTTTGCCTACGCCGGCGAACACAAGCATTATACACCCGGTCAGCAACGCGTAATTACCAGCATCAATGGTATTAGATTCTCCTTGAATATTTGTTACGATTTGCGTTTCCCTGTTTGGAGCCGCTACCATGCTACCCAAAACCCGTATCACGTATTGGTGTATGTAGCTAACTGGCCTCATAAACGTGTGCAAGCATGGCAAACTTTACTGCAAGCACGTGCTATAGAAAACCAGTGTTACGTGTTAGGACTCAACCGAGTAGGTACCGATGGAAACGGACATATATACACCGGCAACAGTATGATAATAACACCCATGGGGCAAGTACTACACAATGTGGCCGATGCCGAAGCAGTACTTACCCATACCATTGAATTAAAAGAAATAGAGGAAGTACGTACACAACTACCTTTTTTAACTGATGCTGATGATTATTTAATACCTAGCACACATGATTAAGTGTTTTGCAGCGGATACTATTTTTTACCAAGGCCAGCAATACACCAATAGTACGGCGGTGTTTGCAGAGGGTGTTTTTCAGGAAATCGTTGCTACGCAAAAAAGTATTGCTACGCCAATATTTTTTAAAAACGGGTGGCTTAGTCCTGGGTTTATCGACTGCCAGGTATACGGTGCAAGCAATCAATTATTGAGCGAGTATCCACAGCCCGAAACATTGGCCACTATGGTAAAAACCTTTGCCAATACAGGTACTGTATTATGTGTACCTACGGTGGCTACCAATAGTACGGCGGTAACCGAAGCATGTATACTTGCTGTGAAAAATTATATAGAAGCAGGTGGCTTAGGTATTGCAGGTATACACTTAGAAGGACCATGGATTGCCAAAGAAAAAAGAGGTGCCCATGTGGCAGCATTTATACAGCCTATTACGGAACAAGCCGTGCTGCATTGGCTACAGCTAGCGGCCGGTACATGGAAAATGGTAACCCTAGCGCCGGAGCTTTGTACACCAGCCATCTTGAATTTGCTAAACAAGCACCAAGTAATAGTGAGTGCCGGCCATTCGCAGGCCAACTTTGCACAGGCTACTACCAGTTTTGAGCAAGGTGTAACTGCGGTAACGCATTTGTACAATGCTATGAGTGGCCACCACCACCGCCAGCCGGGTTTGGTAGAGGCAGCTTTATTACACCCTACTGTTTTTACCAGCATTATACCAGATGGTGTGCATGTAAGTTTTGAACATGTAAGGCTAGCGGCCGCCTGTAAACCCAGTTCCTTATTTGCCATTACAGATGCTGTTACCACCACTACTACTGGGCCTTACCAGCATAGCTTAGCGGGCAGCCACTATGCAAGCAATGGTACCCTTAGCGGAAGTAGTATTAGTATGCTACAGGCATTGTATAATTTGGTACATCATGTAAAACTACCCTTGCGGCAAGCGGTAGATATGTGTACTACCATACCCGCTACACTTTTACAAACCAGCTACGCCACTAGTATAGAAAACTGGATTGTGGTGGATGACAGTTTACAATCGGCCAAAAAAATCGCCGATTTGTAAATTCTTAACGTACAATTTTTGAAGCAAAAGCGTGTCTATAATAATTAAATCATTACTTTGAAGCATGCATGCTCCCATACCGGCCAACGAGATAGAACGCTTGTTTGAACTATCTGAACTTGATATTGATTATTCTGGCGTTCAAAACCAATTTGAAGATTTAGTAAAACTTGCCGCAAAAGTGGTGGGTGCTGAATTTTCGTTAGTAAACCTTATTGACAATTACACACAATGGAGTGTAGTGAGCCATGGTATAGATTTACAGCAAATGCCCCGGGAAGATTCTGTTTGCCAATACACCATTATGCAGCCAGAACTTTTTGAGGTACAAAACCTAGCTACCGACGAACGTTTTAAGGATAAGTTTTATGTAACGGGCAACCCGAACCTTACCTATTATTGGGGCGTACCCCTACAAATTAAAGATGGTGTAAACATAGGTGCACTATGTGTGTTGGATACCAAGAAAAAAGAAATTACGCCAGAAAAACAGGAGCTACTTGTTTTAATAGCTAGTGAAGTTACTAACCGTATTAAAACACTTCAAACCCTGCAAAAATTAAAGGAAGAAGCCAATTTGGCTAGCAATACCACCAAAAAAATGGCCCATGATATTCGTGGCCCCATCGGCGGTATTATAGGCTTAACGCAAATGATACAGCAGCAGGGTAGCAATACTACCGTAACAGATTTGCTGGAACTCATCAACCTTATTAACAAAAGTGGTAGCTCCTTACTAAACTTGGCCGACGAAATTTTAAGTGAATACCAAAAAGAAAAGCCAGCCAAAGGCAAGCAAGCAGATTGTTATACCCTATCATCACTGCAACAAAAATTAATAGAACTGTATACGCCACAGGCAGCTTCAAAAAACATTACACTTTTAGTAGAGCATGGGGCCGACTTTAGTAATTTATACTTCCCAAAAAGCAAGCTTTTACAAATTATAGGTAACCTTATTAGCAATGCCATTAAATACACTAACGATGGTGGAAAGGTAGAGGTTCATTTAGCCTACCAAGTTATGGATGAAGAAAATCAGTTGCAAATAAAAGTTAGCGATAATGGCGTAGGCATACCGCAGGATAAATTAGTGGAGCTACGTGCCACACAAGCGGAAGCTACTTCCACCGCAGGTACCTCCGGCGAAAAAGGATATGGCTTTGGTTTACAGTTAGTAAAGCATTTGGTGTGGGCCAAAAAAGGAAGCTTTTTGGTAGATAGTGAACCGGGTGTAAAAACCACGTTTAGCGTATTGCTGCCAGTAGCCAAAATAGTAGAATAGCTTTTTTAAAACCAACCCCTGCGTTTAAATATCCATATCATCCAAATGGGTATTAATAGCATTAAACTCACGGCTATAAAAAATCCATATTCGTGGTGTAGGTAAGGTATACGGTCAAAGTTCATTCCAAAAATTCCACCTATCACGGTGGCTGGTGCTAGTAAGCAGGTAACTATGGTCATTACCTTCATTACCTCGTTCATTCTTAGGTTGGCTTTGTTCATATACAAATCCTGCATACCCATCATTACATCTCGGTAGTTTTCTACCATATCGTTGGCTTGTACTATATGGTCGTACACATCTTTAAAATACTTGGTATTTCTTTCTTCTAGTAAATCGCTTTCACTTCTCAGTACACCGCTTACCAAATCTTTTACGGGTGCTACATTTCGTTTTAGTACTATGAGCTCTTTGCGTAAACTATTTATACGGGCTAGGCTTTTTGTGTTGCCATAGCGTATTACTTCTTCCTCTACGGTTTCTATTACTTCGGATAGATTTTCCATCACTAAAAAATAATGATCTACTATGGTATCTAGCAGTGCATAGCAAAGGTAATCGGCGCCGGAAATTCGTAGTTTATGGTTGTTGAGCTTTAATCGGTCGCGTAGGCTATCAAACACATCTCTGCTAGCATCTTCTTGAAAAGTAATTACATAGTTTTTACCCAGTATAATACTTATTTGCTCCTGCTCTACACTGCGTTTAGGTGTATTAAAATACAGCATGTTTAAAAGGCACACAAGGTGATGGTCAAAATCATCCACCTTCGGGCGCTGGTTCACACTTAAAATATCCTCTATTACCAAGTAGTGAATATTAAACAGCTTGCTTACTGTTTCCACATCGGCTTTGCGTAACCCATCTATATTTATCCAAGTTACATAGCCTTCCTGCACATGCATGGCACATTCTGTAACGGTAGTAAGGGTGTGGAATTTTACATCTGTACTATTGTATTGTATAATATCTATTACTACCTCCTTGGCCTCTAAACGGGCGGGCACCACAGTGGGGTTTACATGTAAAATATCCTTGGTTCTGGTAGTGTTAAATACCGGAAAAATGGCTTGCAAATACTTAGTAGGAAACATAGCCTAAATTTACACAAGTATAACTTTTTTTTGCCTTGTGCCATGCTAGGTTTACTTTTAAGCATTACACATTTGCGTATGAACACGGCATTGGTTATTGGCGCTACAGGTTTGGTAGGTAAAACACTTACTACCTTTTTACTAAACCACCATCAGTTTACTGCCGTTAAAACTTTTGTGCGTAAACCCAGTGGGCTACAGCACCCTAAACTAAAGGAACATATTGTAAATTTTGAGGAACCTGCACAGTGGCACCATTTACTTACCGGTACTCATTTGTTTGCTTGTATGGGTACTACCATAAAACAAGCGGGCAGTAAGGAAGCACAATACCGGGTAGATTTTGAATACCAATACCAGGCCGCCCATGCAGCGGTAACCAACGGTGTAGCACAGTTATTATTAATATCATCGCAAGGAGCTAACAGTGCTAGTAATATATTTTATTTACGCATTAAAGGCGAGCTAGAAGAGGCGGTAAAAAAATTAGGGTTTGCACATACCAGCGTGGTAAGGCCTAGCTTATTAGTAGGTGAAAGAGAAGTAAAACGCCAAGGCGAAAAATGGTGGGCCGCTATTTTACATTTTGCCAATGCATTGGGCTTGTTTAAAAAATATATGCCTATTACAGATGTGCAAGTGGCCAAAGCTTTGGTATTATTAGCTGTAAAACCCCGTCAAGAAGTTTTTACCATACTCGAAGCCGACCAATTGTTCCAACTATCTGCCCATGCTGCCGTTTAATAACTATTAGTTTACACGTTATACAAATACTTTAGTAGCTTTATGGGTACTGGAAATTAACAAGCAAGTATGCAGCCCTTACAAATTAAAAGTTCTTTTAGCAGCTTATTGTTACAAAGTTCCTCGGTAAGTGCTTGTGCCATTTTACCCAATGGTACCGTTGTTCAAGCCTCTACCCTTTTATTACAATATACAGGCTTTACTTCCTTACAAGGGCTTCACTTATCTAAGTTTATCATTACTGCAGATTGGGCTGTTATTACGGAACATATTTATAATTGCGAACAAGGTGGCGTACAGCAAGGAATATTTTTTTGCCAAACCGCACAAGGAAAAAGCAAAACACAGGTGGAATTTATTTTTGACGATAGTAGCGGCCACATTATCTGTTTGTTTAAACCCATGGCCAGTATAGCCATTGCCGATTTTAATACTCGTATAGGTGCAGTAGCCAAGCAAATGGCTTTTCCGGTGGTACTTACCAATGCTGCATTAGAAATAGAATGGTGCAATGAGGCTTTTGAAAAATTTTATGAAATAACGCTGGAAGAAATTTTGTACCAACATATTTTTAAAGTGTGGGGCAGCGGTATTACGGTTCAAAAAAGGGAACGTTTAAAACAAGCTGTACAGCACAAAAAACAAGTAGATATTAGCTTCGATTTTACTACACATAAAAACCTAACCCATAACTTATTGATATCGTTGGTGCCTTATGCGGATACTGCAAAAGGTATTGAGGGATTTTACATACGCCAAGTAGATCAAACAAAACACAAACAAAACCAGCAAATTTTAGAAGAAAGCTTGGAGCGTCTAAACCTAATATTGGGCACCGCCAAAATGGGTGTTTGGGATATTCAGTTAAAAACCGATACCATTACTTTTGATGCTACCACCAAAAAGCTATTTGGCCATACCGGTGACTCGTTCACTACTACCATAGCGGAGTGGCAGCGACTAATTTTACCGGAAGATTACGAACAAATTCAGCGGCAAATTCAAGAGGCGGTAACCACCACGGGTGAGTTTCATGCCATATTTAGGGTACGTATTAACAATGAAATTCATTATTTAGAAGGCCATGCCACCATTGTAAAAAATAGTGCAGGATTAGCCAAAACCATATTGGGTATTTGCTGGGATATTACCGATACGGTACTTAGTAAAGAAAAAATAGAATTACAAAACCAGCTATTACAGTCGGTACAGGAAGCTGTACAAGTATTTGATAAAAATGGCAACCTAGTGTACCAAAATAAATTTGCAGAAGATTTATATGGTTACAATTTACAGCAGGCTAACGTGCCGTTTTTAATGCTGCATGAAAGCAAATACACGATAGACGAGGTAGCCGACATACAAAATTGTTTACAAACACTGCAACCTTGGAGCGGTGAACGAGAAGTTATTACTAGCCAGGGCAACTTGTTTCCTGCCTTTATTGGCTGCTCACCCCTTACCGATGAGGTGCAGGGCTACAAAGGTTTTGTGGCGGTAAGCTTTGATGTATCAATGCAAAAAAATGCACAAGAAAGTTTGGTAAAAAGTTTACACCGCTTAAGCAACACGGTAGAAAATTTACCCGTGGGTGCCGTGCTAATACACAATGGTAAGTTTGAAGTAAACAACTATGTAGAACAAATAACTGGTTTTTCCAGAAACGAAATTCAAACTGTAGAGCAGTGGTTTGTAGCTGCTTACCGGGAAAATGCCAGCAGTGTAAAAGCCTTGTACATGGGCGATAGGGAAAAAGGTTTCCCCGCAAGCCGTATAGTACCACTTACCCGCAAAAATGGCGATACCCGCTGGGTACAGTTTTCCGGATTTTTAGATGCCGATGTGGAAATTTGGGTATTGCAAGATGTAACTGAACAAAAGGTAGCCGAGCTTCAAATTACCTCACAAAACGAACGCCTAAAACAAATAGCCCATTTACAAAGTCATGAAGTACGCCGGCCGCTTAGTAATATTATGGGGCTTCTACATTTGTTTGATGAAAACCTGCTCGATTTAAGTGAACCACAAAACCGACAGCTACTGCTAAAAAGCGGTATTGAGCTAGATGAGGTAATTACCAAAATTGTATACAAAACCAGGAATTTGTAAAGGTGGTTAGGGCTTGTTATTAACCACATCATTTGAAAAAGCAAAAAGAAACAATTTTGTAAATGTTATCTATTTAGCTAACTTTATGCCAGCAATCTATTCTTTATGGGTGATGGATACATTAGGGAAATACTTTACTACAAAAAGTATTATCTCGACTTCTTTCAGTCGGTTAGCCCAGATGTGCAGAAAAAACTCAACTGGACTTTACAGTTGTTAGCAACTATTGATAGGGTTCCGAAGAAATATTTTGAGCACATAACAAACTCCACAGGCATTTTTGAAATACGTGTGGAAGTAGGGTCGGATATTTATAGGGTGTTTAGTTTTTTTGATAAAGGAAGTTTAATTATTCTAATCAATGGATTTCAAAAAAAGACCCAAAAAACACCAAAAAACGAAATTGAATTAGCAGAAAAACTCAAAAAGCAATACTTCGATGAAAAAGCAAAAAAATAATTTGACTTCCTTTACGGATCATTTGGATAGTCAATATGGAAAACGTGGTTCAGCATCACGGGAAAAGTATGAACAAGAATTTGAGGCATTCAAATTGGGGGTTTTGTTGCAAGAACTTAGAAAAGAAAAAGGTTTAACGCAAGGGGAACTTGCGGAAAAATGTGGAACCACTAAAACCTATATATCAAGGATAGAAAATAATGCTAGTGATATTCGCCTTTCAACACTTATGAGAATTATTCAAGAAGGATTGGGCGGACATTTAAAATTGAGTGTTGACTTTTAAGGCTCTCGATATAAAGCACTTACGAGTACGGTTATAAAATATGGTAATTACAATACAAACCTCTAGTTGTCAGTTTGTTAGAAACAATTTTTACTGAACAGTACTGAAGTAAAACCAACGATGAAATCCGCAAGCTTGCGGAGAATAAATTGGCTAATCGCCGCATTTTTGCGGAGAATAAGGTCGTTCTTTGCAAAAGAAGTACTTTTATATTGTGCCTAAATACATTTATCAATACAAGAACTGGACGAATTTTACTTGGCGTGAAGCCGATATCAATGCCATTTTTGGTGAAGTAAGGCACTTGCAAGGTAAAGTTATTGGCCAGTTGAACTCCATTGGTTTTAAAACTAAAGAAGAGGCTACACTTTCTACCCTCACATTAGATGTTATTAAATCCTCGGAAATAGAAGGAGAAAAACTTGATTATCAGCAAGTTCGCTCATCTATTGCAAGGCGATTAGGTATTAATATAGCAGGTATAGTGCCGGCTAATAGAAACGTAGATGGAATTGTGGAGATGATGTTAGATGCCACTCAGAACTATCAACAACCCTTGACCGACAAACGACTATTTGGATGGCATTCGGCACTGTTTCCAACTGGGCATAGTGGCATGCATAAAATTGAGGTAGGTACTTACAGAACCGGTGAAATGCAAATAGTAGCTGGTGCAATGGGTAAGGAAAAAGTGTATTACGAAGCTGTTCCTGCAAATAAAGTATCGGAGGAAATGGAAGCGTTTATGAATTGGTTTAACAATTTATCAGGAAATCTTGATCCTGTTTTAAAAGCCGCCATTGCCCATTTTTGGTTTATTATTATTCACCCATTCGACGATGGAAATGGAAGAATGGCAAGAGCTATTTCCGATTTAATGCTTGCCCGTGCCGATAATACAAGCGAACGATATTACAGTATGTCGAGTCAAATACTCATCGAACGGAAACAGTATTACGCCATATTACAAAAAGTTCAACATAGCGATGGGGATATAACAGAATGGATAGAGTGGTTTTTACATTGTTTAAAACAATCGCTTTTAACAACAGAAATCACCCTTCAAAAGATATTACGCAAAACGGAGTTCTGGGAAATTCACGAGAATACAAGATTCAACGACCGGCAACGATTATTATTGAATAAGCTTTTTGACGGATTTGATGGAAAATTAAAATCGTCGAAATGGGCAAAGATTGCCAAATGCTCACCCGATACGGCATTACGTGATATAAAAGATTTGATGGAAAAAGGAATTTTACGTCATGAAAAAAATGGCGGACGAAGTACTAGTTATGAAATTGAAGATTTTTAAGAATAAAGCGAGGTAGATACTTTTTTAAGTAGTCGGGTTTGCCTAATACTAACTTTGTTATTGGGAAACATTAGCTTAATGGTCCTGTAACGTTTATTGGGTTCCTTGCTAATAATAAGAATTACATTTCTTTCACCCACCACCGCATGCCATGTGAATATCTTCCAAAAACATGTGAATTATTCTAAGTTCCTGTGAAAAAACACCACTAAATCACCCACCCTACGTGAAAAACAATAGAATAAATAGCCGCTTTTTAAGCCGAGGTAACAATTTGGTAATTTTGAACACAATTTGTTAATGGTTTATTAACAGTGAGTAATGTGTGAATTGTAAAATGTGGATAGAAGAATAAGTTTTGTATACCCTTGTGTAAAAACCTATCAAACCTTGAAAAAATAAGCGGTGGCTACGTTAATAAACCTGTGAATTACTGTTAGTTATTGCTTACTAATTAACTTTGCCAGGTGTTAATTACTTTTTTCTCCCGTTTTCCACAGGCGTATTAGTAATAAGTGATTATAAATAAATATCTATTATTAAATACTACAAACAATATTCACATGCATATTGATAACGAAATTTTGGAACAGGTTGGTTATGTAGATGCACCTATCGATCCTACCCTCGATTTGTTTCAAGCCATCGACGATTTAAAAAAAGAAAAAAATGCTGTGGTATTGGCCCATTACTACCAAGAGCCAGATATTCAGGATGTGGCCGATTATATTGGGGATAGTTTGGGGTTGGCCCAGGCCGCCGCTAAAACCAATGCAGATATCATTGTTTTTGCAGGTGTACATTTTATGGCGGAGACAGCTAAAATTTTAAATCCTTCAAAAAAGGTATTGTTGCCCGATTTAAAGGCGGGTTGCAGCTTGGCTGATAGTGCTCCGGCCGATTTGTTTGCTGCCTTTAAAGCAAAACATCCTAACCATTTAGTTATTTCCTACATCAACTGTACAGCCGCTATTAAAGCTCAAAGCGATATTATTTGTACCAGCAGTAATGCCTTAGCCATCATCAATAGTTTACCTGCAGAGCAAGAAATTATTTTTGCTCCCGATAAAAATTTAGGGGCTTATCTAAACAAAGTATCTGGCCGCAATATGGTTCTATGGAACGGAGCTTGTATGGTGCATGAAATATTCAGTGTAGAAAAAATTACCAAACTAATAGTAAGGCATCCAAAAGCAAAGTTATTGGCCCACCCGGAGTGTGAGGAAGCAGTATTGCGATTGGCTGATTTTATAGGTAGTACCACGCAAATTTTGAATTATTCAGCAAAGGACGATGCACAGGAATACATTGTAGCTACGGAAACAGGTATTCTTCACCAAATGCAGAAATTAGCGCCAAATAAGACCTTTATTCCAGCGCCGCCTACCAATGCTTGTGCTTGTAACGATTGCCCGCATATGAAGCTGAATACGCTAGAAAAGCTATATAATGCCATGCTGTATGAATTGCCAGAAATAGAAATGAAGGAAGAGTTGCGTTTAGCTAGTTTACAACCCATTCAGCGAATGTTGGATATTAGTGCTGCAGCAGGTTTATTGGGGTAAATTGGGTTTTAGTTTGTAACGCCTATTTCGCATATAATCTCTATAGCATTCCTGTACATAATAGCCTAATTCTAGCTCATTTAACTGGGTTAAGGCTTCGTAGGCGGGGCGATAGAGTTGTAAAAAATGGTTGAGATAGGCGGTATCTAACTTAGTTACTTCTTTCACTAAACGTTTATTAAACCGATAGTTGATGTATTTATCTTGTTCCTCTTGAATCAGGCGGTTTTGTAATGCCAGCATCTGCCTATTCTTTTTAAACTGAAAGCTTTGTATCAGTGCATCTAGGTCTAACCCGGATGTTAGTGCTCCTGGCACATAGGTACTGGCCGGTCGGGTACTGGTGGTAAATGGTTGTGGTTTTTGAAAATTGAACGCTTTGGCATAGTCTTTCCGGTTTTGTAAACTATCCATTCGGTAGTTTCTATTACGCACTGTTACATTGGGTAACCATCGGGCGTCTATATACAAAGCCACATCAAAACTATTGTAGTTGGTTACGGTATCTACTATATAGCGTTGGGTATTTTTTCCAAGATAGCTAAACCAAAATTGATCGCCTTGCTCCACCCGAATATAGTAATGCCCACTACTATCGCTAATGGCAAAACGGCCACTACTGGTTTGTACACTTACCGCATCTATAGGGCGTTTACTATAAAAATCGTATATAACTCCTTGTATAGTAAACGTTTGTGCATTAGTTATTAATTTAATTAATAGCAAGCATGCAGTTGCAATGACGGTTTTTATGGGTTTACCCTTGTGCATTGCCAATATTACAAATAGATATTTTAAGAAAATGATAAAACTAACTATTTGATTATGATGCAGTTACAAACTTGCCATGACTTACCTACCCATATACACCATCAATATTTGTATATCGCTTGGGTTTACGCCGCTTATTCTGCTAGCTTGCCCTAAAGTATGTGGACGGATTTTGGTAAATTTTTGCAAAGCTTCATTACTTAAGGCAGGTATCTTACCATAATCAAACTGTGTAGGTATGGGTAATTCTTCCAGCTGTTTCATACGCTGTACTAGTTCCTCCTCTTTTTCTATATAGCGTTCATATTTTACTTGAATACCCGCTTGTTCTATGGTTTCTGGGCGGTAAGTATTATTCAAATTCTGAAATGAAGGAATGGTAGCCAATATTTCAGGCAGTTCTATATTAGGTCGTAAAATAAGTTTAGATAGTTTTTGTTTTTCCGTTAACGGAGCACTGTTTTTTTCTATCAATAAATCGTTGATTTCCTGTGGTTCAATGCTGGTTTCCTGCATCCATGTTTTTATTTCCTGTACACCTGTTTTCTTTTCCTGCATCCATCGGTATCTATCTTCCTTAGCTAAACCTAGTCGATAGCTTTTTTCGGTTAGGCGTAAGTCGGCATTGTCTTGTCTTAACAAGGTTCTATATTCTGCTCGGCTAGTAAACATACGGTAAGGCTCATCGGTGCCTTTGCTTATCAAGTCGTCAATCAATACACCTATATAGGCTTCACTTCGGCTAAGTACAAATGGTGGCTGATGGTGTACTTTTAAATGTGCGTTCATACCAGCCATTAGGCCTTGGCAGGCAGCTTCTTCATAACCGGTGGTTCCATTAATTTGGCCAGCAAAAAATAAGTTTTGTAGAGCTTTGGTTTCTAACGTATTGGTAAGCTGCGTGGGTGGAAAAAAGTCGTACTCAATGGCATATCCAGGCCGGAAGAATTTTGCTTTCTCAAAACCCGGTACTTGCTGTAGGGCTAGTTTTTGTATTTCCTCAGGTAGGCTAGTGCTAAATCCGTTTACATAAATTTCTACGGTATTAAAACCTTCGGGTTCTACAAATAATTGGTGCCTATCTCTATCGGCAAAACGGTTGATTTTATCTTCAATACTGGGGCAGTAGCGGGGTCCTACACCTTCTATCCTACCGGCGTACATCGGACTTTTATCGAAACCTGTTTTTAAAATATCGTGTACGGTACTATTAGTATAGGTAATATGGCAGCTGTGCTGCTGCTGTGCGGTAAGTTTAGGTAAGGGTAAATAACTAAATCCAGTAATATCGTCATCGCCTTTTTGTTCCTCCATTTTGGAATAATCTAAACTTCTACCATCTATGCGGGGTGGAGTCCCTGTTTTAAGTCGGTCGCTTTCAAAACCAAACGCCACTAGTTGTTCTGTAATACCCGTGGCAGCCTTCTCTCCCATTCGGCCACCGCCGATTTGTTTTTCACCTATATGGATGATACCATTCAAAAAAGTTCCACTGGTTACTACTACAGCTTTGGCATGTATGGTACTTCCCATACCGGTTACTACCCCTTGTACAGTGTTATGGTGTATTACCAGTTCTTTTACGGTGTCTTGGTAAAAATCTACGTTGGGGGTTTGTTCTAGCAGTTCACGCCATTTTTGTGCAAACAGCATCCGGTCGCTCTGGGCTCTTGGGCTCCACATGGCCGGACCTTTGCTTCTATTGAGCATCCGAAATTGTATCATCGATTGATCCGTCACTATACCACTATACCCACCCAAGGCATCAATCTCTCTTACAATCTGTCCTTTCGCTATACCACCCATAGCGGGGTTGCAACTCATTTGGGCAATGGTTTGCATATTCATGGTAATCAACAATATCCTACTACCCATATTGGCCGCTGCTGCTGCTGCCTCACAACCTGCGTGCCCGGCTCCTACTACTATTACATCGTACTGCTCCATTCCTGCGTTATTTCGGTGCAAAGGTATTGGATATCGTTTGTTCCACGTGAAACCATGGGTGGGTTTATGGTTAGGTAATACAGCGATTATTGGATAGATTTGGATAAACAAAGCGTTATCGATATGGGTGGAACTATCATTGATTGCGATCCAGAGGTGTTGGGAGGTACACCGGTATTTCCGGGTACACGAGTACCTATTCGGAATTTGTTTGATTATTTACATACCGGGGAAAGCATTGATTCCTTTTGTGCAGATTTTGAATCCGTTTCTAAGGAACAGGTGGTAAGGGTATTGGCAATGATAGAGATTGGGTGAGTGTAGCTGTTTGTTCCACGTGAAACACTTGATGGATTCCCTGGAATAGGTTCCACGTGAAACCTATCGCAAATATTGTTGCAGGTAAAAATCTTCTTTGCTCCGCATCAATGCTTGCTCCGCCTTCTTTTTATCGCGATAGCCACACAAATGCAAGGCGCCGTGGTAAATTACACGGAGTATTTCTTCTTCCCAATGGGTATTGTGTAGGGTACTGTTTTCCCGTACACGTTCCACACTAATATAAATTTCCCCGGCTATACCGCTATCAGGAGTGCTTAAATCGAACGTAATAATATCGGTAAAGGTGTTGTGCTGTAGGTATTGCTGGTTAAGGGCTAGTAAAAACGCATCGGTGCAAAACACATACTGCAAGGTATCTAAGGTTTTTCCTTCCTGGGTAAACAAGTGTACCACCGATTGTTTTACAGCGGTTTTATTCCGCAAGGGTAAACCACTATCGGCATAACTAAAAAAAACCTTCTGACGCATGTACTTGTGTTTGAATTAACAAAATTCGTAAACATTCACCAATCAACTGCTGTAATTTTACCGCATGAAGAAACTCTCTGAAATACCGGTGGGTGGCCAAGCTACCATACACTCCTTTGCTAGCGACGATATTTATATAAAACTCATGGAAATGGGTTGCGTACCTGGCGAGCCTGTACGGGTAGAGCAAATAGCCCCACTGGGCGACCCCATTAATATTTCAGTGGCAGGCTACAAGCTAAGTTTACGCATGAACGAGGCAGAACAAATTTTGGTGGAAGATTAATACGCCCCGTATGCAAATAGGTTTATACTTTGGCTCCTTTAATCCGGTACATATAGGTCACCTCATCATTGCCCAGTACGCCTTGCAGCATATTGCTGTGCAGCAAATATGGTGGGTGGTTAGTCCGCAAAATCCACACAAACCCGTACAAAGCCTACTGAATGAATACCAACGCCTACACCTTGTAAACCTAGCCGTGCAGGATAATCACCAGTTTAAAGTGGTAGATGTAGAGTTTACCTTACCCAAACCTAGCTACACTGTACATACACTAGTTTATTTACAGGAAAAATACCCACAGCACCAGTTTAGTATACTTATGGGGGCAGATAGCTATACTAACCTACCTAAATGGAAAAACTGGGAAGTAATTATAAAAAACCATCCCCTTTTGGTGTACGCCAGGCCAGGAATTGAGTTGCCACCAGCTTATACAGGTAGCCAAACCCATTGGTTACAAGCACCCCTGTTAGATATTTCTGCCACTTATATACGCCAGCAAGTGAAGGCGGGCAAAAGTATTCAGTACTTAGTAACACCCGCTGTACAGCACGAAATAGAAAACAACCGCTACTACCAGTAGTTATTTGCAACTAGCTATTTATTTTCGTGGTATGATGATGTTAGAGGGAATAGATGGCGTAGAGCTAGAAAAAGTGATAGTACATAGAGTGGGCAATCCATCTAGAAGCGAACAGTTGGTATTATCGCAAAATCCATTGACACTAAACGATGGCGATGTAAAAAAGCTATTGAGTCATTATTTCCTCAAAACCTTTAATCCGCATGAGTGGTGGCAGTTTACCCATACCACCCATTTGCAGTACAATGAAGTGTATAATTACTGTAAACAGTTATTTGAACAGCCACAGCAGCTAGTAACCATCAGTGCACAAATAGCCAGTTTTTTATACCAGCAAAGCACCCATAGCAAAGTAAAAGAAGGGGAATTGTACGTGGCCTTATTAAACAAGGTATTGGTAAACAACCAGTTTTACCAAGCCATAGGTATTTTTAAAAGCGAACAGAAAGATGTGTTTTTAAAAGTATTTCAACATGGCAAAAGTTTTGAACTAGCCAGCGATGAAGGGATAGACATAAAAAAGCTCGATAAAGGTTGCCTAATTCTCAACACACAAAGTGCCGATGGCTACCAAGTACTAGTAGTAGATGCTACCAATAAAACCGATGCCCAATACTGGGTATCGCAGTTTTTACAGGTACAGCCCGTAGCTACTAGCTATAGCCAAACCAATGAGCACATGCACATGCTCCGCAATTTTATTACCAAAACCTACCCGGAAAAATTTGAGGTATCCAAAACCGATCAGATAGATTTATTGCAAAAAACCATGCACTATTTTGCGGAAAACGATGCTTTTAATGCAGAAACCTTTGCACAGGAAGTAATGCAGCACCCAGAAGTAATAGAAACCTTTCAGCAGCATAAACAGCTGTACCAGCAAAACACCGCCCTACCCATGGAAGACGAGTTTGATATACACTTAGCCGCCGTACAGCGACAAAGTAAGGTGTACAAAACCGTGATTAAACTCGATAAAAATTTCCATATTTATGTACACGGAAACCGCCAACTGATAGAACGCGGATACGATGAATTTACAGGAAAAAGTTACTACAAAATTTATTTTGATGAGGAAAAATAATACGTAAATAATTGATTAACAATATAATAAACCCAAATGAGCCACACCAACACCGCTTTTGAACTTGCTTACCAGCTGGTAGCCTACACCCACCAAAACGTATTTTTAACCGGCAAAGCCGGCACCGGAAAAACCACTTTTTTAAAGGAAATAAAGGCAAAACTTACCAAAAAGCTAGTAGTTACCGCCCCTACTGGCGTGGCCGCTATTAATGCGGGTGGTGTAACCCTACACTCCTTTTTTCAAATTCCCTTTGGGCCCTTTATACCTAGCACCAGCGATGATGCCGACGCCAATACCAAAGCCACCCTGTTTAAAAAGCTACGGGTAACCAAAAACCGCATTCAACTTTTTCAGGAACTAGAGCTGCTAGTGATAGATGAAGTAAGTATGGTACGGGCCGATACCTTAGATGCTATTGATGCTATTTTACAGCATTTTAGGCGAAACTATACCCCTTTTGGTGGTGTGCAGGTGCTGTTTATAGGCGATTTATACCAGCTGCCACCAGTGGTAACCGATGCGGAAAAACCCTTGCTTCAGCCGTATTATGCCAGTCCGTATTTTTTTGATAGCAAAGTACTGCAAACCGCCAAACCCATTTATTTAGAGCTTACCACTGTTTACCGCCAAAAAGATGAGAATTTTATACAAACCCTGAATAAAATTCGTAACAATGAAATGGATGTCCAGGCTTGGCAAATGCTACAGCAGCGGTTTAATGCACCCATTGCCAACCAGGATACTGCCGTAACCCTCACCGCCCTAAATAGTACGGCGGAGGCTTTGAATAGTAGCCGACTGGCAGCGTTACCCGGAAAAAAGCACAGTTATAAAGGTATTTTCAATGGCGATTATAACGATAAAGCCCTACCCGCCGAGGCCGATTTACAGCTAAAACCCGGTGCACAAGTGATGTTTGTAAAAAACGATGTGGGCGAACATAGGCGGTATTACAATGGTATGCTAGCCATAGTAACCCAGCTTACACCAGAATCCATACACGTAGAAACGCTACAAAGCGGGGAAACCATTGAGGTAAAAAAAGAAGTTTGGAAACAAATACAGTACCAGCTAAACACCCAAACCCAGCAAATAGAAGAAGAAGAATTGGGCAGCTACACACAGTACCCGCTAAAACTTGCCTGGGCCATCACCATACATAAAAGCCAAGGCCTCACCTTTACCGAGGTGGTGATAGATGCTGGTAAAAGCTTTGCTAGCGGGCAAGTATACGTAGCACTTAGCCGCTGCACCCACTTACAAGGCATACAGCTAAAAACCATGTTTACCCAAGCACAAGTATTTACCGATGAGCGTATAGTACAGTTTGTACAGCAGGCACCACCCCTACACCATATAGCCGAAAAACTGGCGGGCTACAAACAATTGTTTGAAGCACAGCACCTACTACAGCAGTTTAATTTTACCAAATGGATAGAACATGCCAAGGACGCCGAGGCCGATTTACAGGCCAAACCCCTCACTGGCATGGAGCCCTTGCTACAGCAGTATAGGCAGGCCCAAAAGCAGCTAGCCCAAACCGCCACACAGTTTAGGCAGCAGCTGGAAAACCTTTTGCAAAACCAGCAGCATGCACAGGTGCAGGATAGGCTGGTAAAGGCCATTCAGTATTTTGTGCCCATTATTCAGCAGCAATGTTTAAGTCCACTACTACAGTTTGCCCAGCAAATACAAGCGGTAAAAACGGTAAAAATGCAGCAAGAAGCCTTAGAAACCTTGTTTATTACCGCCCAGCAAACCTGCCGTAGCCTATGCCATTTACAATACCAAAACACCAGTTTCGAGTATTTGGAAAAGCAGTTTCAGTATAGTACTTGGAAATGGGAAAAACCGAAAAAAGTGGATAGTCATTTTATTAGTTTTCAGCTATGGGAGGAAGGGTTAACCGCAGTACAAATAGCCCAAAAGCGGGGCATGGCCGCCAGCACCATAGAAGGGCATTTATGCCACTATGTGGAAACTGGTGAAATACCTATAGATGCTATGGTGCCTGCGGAACTACAGGGCCCCATACTCACCGCTATGGCACAGGCCACAGAACCCGGTACCAATGCCGTAAAAGCCTTATTACCGGCCGATGTAGAGTATACCGCCATACGGTTTATGCAGGCGTATGTAAAACACCAAAAAGCCAAAGCAGAGCAAACAGCCCCTACAGAAACCGAGTAAAATCGCCCAAAAAAAGCTAACTTTAAACCATACTAAAATAGCACTGCATGCAGCGTAGCATACCCTTACTTAGCTTATTACTTACTGTGGCTAGCGTGGCCGTAGCACAAACCGATAGTGTAATAATTAAGGCCAATAAAAACATTCGTCCCGGTGGTGTGGTGGCCCCTTCCCTGCCCGATAGTGCCCTTATTAAAGCCGATAAAAATATTCGCCCGGGTGGTGTTATAGCCACACCATCTACCGCTAAACCTGCACCAGCCGCTGCCCCAAAGGGTGCAGGAAATGGCATACCCGAAAAAGAAATTAATACCTTAAAGGAAACCAAGATACCCGCTATGATGATACAGCGTATACAAAATACGCCACCAGCGGAGCTACGCCGAATGATAGAGGAGTACAAGCAAAACTTATTAACCGATGAAGGCGAGGAAGTAGTGGTAACCGTAAAAATGCGGTTTTATGAGGATAATATTATTGGCTGGGTAAAAGAGGCGCCGCTAAACAATAGTATACAGGAGGAGGTAAAGAAAACCTTTATAAATATACCCGTTATTTATTGCAGTACTGCCAGTGCCGATAACCAGGAGCATTGTGGCAAAGTAAGCGAGTTAAAAAATTTAGAAGAAACCTACAAGGTTACCGCTTGGAAAATGAAGGTGGAACAAGAGGTAGGCGATTTTGGCGATCCATTAAAAATCAATGGCAAAAACGGCTTAGGCAAACCCAGCAAGAAAGATAAAAAACGCAACAAAGGCGGCGACGTAAGTGGAAGAACGGGGTTGTAAGCCAAATATAGCATGGCACCCATTGAGCACACAACACACCCACCATGAAAAATAAAATAGTAGTCTTGTTTATACTAATTATGGCTATGCAATCCTGCATCAAAACCAATGAGCCATGCGAAAGTTTAGAGGGCAAATGGACATTACTAGAAACCTTTGATGGCTATGTAAATGGCGGCAATTTTAGGTGGAACCAGGTAGCGTCGTGGTATAGTACCACCCTACAAATCAATGCCGATAGCACCTTTGTGGAAACCACCACTAGTGCTGGCCAAGCCCCCACTATATGCAATGGTACCATTCGTTTGCAGGATAGTACCTTAACCATGTTTACGAACTGCAATACAAGCCCACTACCCTACAAAATATCCTCTCGCCAGTGTAGCGAAATAATACTAGATCGGCGAGTGATAGAAGGTGTAATACGATACAAATATGTACGGTAGCTGCGATGCTGGTAATTTTACAATAGCTAAAATAAAAACCAAACTAGTAGCGGCCTTGTTAGAAATTTAGGAGACAGCTGACAGCGTTGATTTACGAATTTTGTGGAAAATTATTTTACTAGTTTTATTTATTACGTGTTAACCATTTTAATCCTTTCTGGTATTATATTTACTTATTAAATTGCTAGCCGAAAAACCCAAGAGCTAACATTACACATGCCAAACTATTAGATAATTTTAGAATGCCAGTTTTTAACTATATCGATTTGTTTGCGGGCGCCGGAGGCCTTAGTGAGGGGTTTATACGTGCGGGCTTTACGCCCATAGCTCACGTAGAGATGAACAAAGACGCTTGTGATACAATCAGAACAAGAACGGCGTATCATTGGTTAAAAGGGAACAAGCAAGCCAAAATCTATAATGACTATCTTAAATCCGAAACTAAAAATAAAGAGGAGCTTTGGAAAAAAGTGCCTGAACATTTAATCGGCTCAGTTATCAATAAAGAAATTTCGGAAAATAGTCTACCCGAAATTTTCAAAATGATTGACGCCGAGTTGAAAGGAAGAAAGGTCGATGTTATTATTGGAGGTCCGCCTTGTCAAGCATACTCTATTGTTGGTCGTGCAAGAAAAGATATGGAAAGTGATCCACGTAATCACTTATATAAACACTACGTAAAGTTTTTAGAAAAATACAAGCCCAACATGTTTGTGTTTGAGAATGTACCCGGTATCTTATCAGCAAAAAATGGCGAGTACTTAAATAAAATTTTCAGAGCTGTTAGAAATGCTGGCTATGAGGTTGCTATTCCACCTAAGAATCATTTGAATGCAAAAGATTTTGGTGTATTGCAAGACAGAAAAAGGGTAATCATTATTGGTTGGAAAAAAGAATTAAACTTTCAATATCCAGAATTTGAGCCAATAGAAAACAACTTTCAAATTTTAAAAGATTTGTTTTCAGATTTGAAACCATTAAAAAACGGACAAGGCACGCTGCATGCTGTGGAATATGCACAGCCAACAACAGAATACTTAAAGCAAACCAACATCAGAAATGGTTTAGAGGTGGTTACTCAACATATTGTACGACCTAATAATGATAACGACTTAGAAATCTATAAAATCGCAATTGAACAGTGGAACAATGGCAAGAGACTGAATTATGCAGAATTGCCGAAAAGGCTAATCAAACACTCCAACACAGATTCATTTGTAAATCGTTTCCAAGTTGTAAATGGTCGAGGTATTTCACATACAGTAGTTGCCCATATCGCCATGGATGGCCACTATTATATACATCCCGACAAAAAGCAAAACCGCTCAATCTCAGTAAGGGAAGCGGCTAGGATACAATCATTTCCCGACGATTATTTTTTTGAAGGAAGTAGAACAGCCGCTTTCAAACAGATAGGGAATGCTGTACCACCACTCATGGCCCAACGAATTGCAGAAAAAATAAAACACATATTATGGAGAACACCGAAAAAACAGAGCTTATTCTAAAACACGCTAACTATAGGTATATGTTTATGCCGGAAGAAGAACTGCGAGAAACACTAAAAACGTGGTCGCGGCATCAATTAATTTCTTGGTTAAAGTGGAACGATAGAAACGGAATTTACGGCGACGAGGAAAGCCTTGCAGAGCTTGGTAATATTATGAATTATGAGGAAGGTGTGGAAATAATGATAGATCAAATTTATCAAAAAAATGCTTAATCAATATAAAGCAGAAGTTGCAAAACCAAACCCCAAATCCACCATCAACTCATATCGAAGTTTTGGATATAATCTTTCTACGGCAATTTCAGATATTATAGACA
>RDXK01000064.1 GCA_004292605.1 Bacteroidota bacterium | reverse complement strand
GAAATGTTTGCTGTAACCAAACTATAAGTAGTGCTAACACCATACCCACCGCAGCACCCACCGCTACTATAAGTACACCACTGGCTAAAAATATTCGAGTAATGGTAGCATCGCTAGCTCCTAGTGTTTTCAATACGCTAATATCCGTTTGCTTTTCTAGAATTAACATGGCCAAGGCCCCTACAATGTTAAAGGATGATACAGCAAGAATAAGCGATAACACCGCATAAATAAACCACTTTTCTAGTTGCATTACCGCAAACAGACTTTGGTTTTGTTGGTACCTGGTTTTTACGGTAACGGTATTACCAAATATAGCTTGCACCTGCTCCGATACATTTTTAAAGGAAGCTTTCTGTGCTAAACGAATTTCAATACTACTATAGGTTTGAGCTGGTACACCTAACATATATTGTACAAAAGCGGCTGAGGTAAAAGCATACTTATCATCAAACTCCTGCTGTATGGCAAAACTACCATTGGCTACCACATCGTAACTACCCAAAGCATCGGTAAGTGTACTGGCATTGCTGCTACCATTGGGCAAAAAAAGTGTGATGGGGTGTATGCCCTTTACTACATCTACCCCCAATAATCCTTCAATACCCACACCTAGTAAAAGCCTTGGCTGACTTGCGTTTCCGGTATAGGCTACGCCACGTACTATATGTTTGTGTAATGGAGTAACCCGCAAAAAATCGGCGGATACGCCTTTTAAATAAATGATAGACTGGTAATCGCCGTTTACCAATACTGCCTTCTCCTCTAATACGGGGTTTATAGCTGCTACACCTTGCGTTTTTGTAAGTGCGGTAAGTTGTGGATTGGTAATAGTGAAATACTTGCCTTGCTGTGGCGTTACTTGTACATCGGCATAAAAATCGGTGTAAAGGCCCTTTACTAGTCCTTCAAAACCATTAAAAACACTCAATACTATAATTAAGGCGGCGGTACCCACGGCTATAGCCACCATACTTATCCATGCAATGATGTTTACGGCTTGCGTACTTTTTTTTGAGCGTATATAGCGCCAGGCAAACAGTAAATGCACGCTAGAAAATTTTAGCTATTCTCAGTTTCGGTGGTAGGCGGCTGTTCAGATTTTAGCTTTTCAAAAACGGCTTCCATTTTAAATACATAATCCAATGTATCGTCATAAAAATAATGAAACACGGGTATACGCCTTAGCTGATGCTTTACTTTTTCCGAGAGTTCTTTCTTTATTTCCCAAGCTCTATCTTCTATTCTTTTCAAAGCAAGTTCCGGCTGTTCTACATTAAAAACACTGATGTACACACGGGCTTCCAGCAAATCGGGCGTAACCTTTACATTAGCAATACTCACCATACCGCCACCCATCATATGTAAATTCAATTTTCTAAAAATTGTATTCAGTTCCTCTTGCAACACTCCTGCCACTTGCTTTTGGCGTTTCCCTTCCTGCATGTAGAATTACCATTTAGTTGGTTGCAAAATTAGTTACTTTGCCCCATCTTATACTGTATTTCTACAATGAAACGATTTTCTACTATCCTATTTTACTTACGTGGCATGCGTAGTAATATTTTTTTATACTTCGTTTGTATTGTACTTTCTATACTTTTTTCACTTGTTTCATTGGCCATGCTTGCGCCGTTTTTACAGTTGCTTTTTGGTAAAGAAAAATTGGTAAATGAAGTAGCCGAACTAGAGTTATCTACAGGCGGTGTACTTAATTATCTAAAATATTATCTCAGTCAGGTTATACGTACCTATGGTGCTAACCGAGCATTGGCCATTATTTGTGTAGCCATTATTATATCCGTTTTCTTCAAAAACTTATTTACCTATTTAAGCTTTAGGGTTTTGGCACCCATGCGTAATTATGTAATGACTAAACTACGGGGCGATTTGTACGAAAAAATACTACAACTACCCATTGGCTATTTTACTGAACAACGCAAGGGAGATATTATTAGTAGAATGAGCAACGATGCTAACGAAGTCGAATGGAGTGTGATGAGTACATTGGAAGGCCTAATAAGGGAACCGCTGAACCTTATCATCATCATTAGTATGTTGGTGTATTTAAGTCCGCTACTATCGCTATTTATGTTGGTACTACTACCCGTAATGGGTTTTATTATTGGTAGGGTAAGCAGAAGTTTGAAAAAACAATCGGGGCAATCGCAGGAACAACTAGGTGTTTTAATGAGTATATTAGATGAAACACTCACGGGGTTACGCGTAATAAAAGCATTTAATGCTGAGTATATTTTAGGTGCCAAGTTTGCACAAGTAAATACTACACTCAACAACATCCGGAATAAAATGAATTTCCGGAGAGATTTGGCTTCGCCACTCAGCGAATTTTTAGGCGTAGTAGTACTTAGCTGCATTTTATGGTTTGGT
>RDXK01000063.1 GCA_004292605.1 Bacteroidota bacterium | reverse complement strand
CAACAAATACTCGAAAACGCTGCACATACCTGCCCGGTGGCGAAAAGTTTGCACCCAGATTTGGTTACAAACGTTATTTTTAATTGGTAAACAATGGTTTAAAACATGATTTCAAACATTCGAGAAACTTTTAATAGGAATTTTACAGCGGAAACCTACCAAGCCTACTTGGCAAGCTTACATGCTTTGCACCCAAGTGGCATAGATTTTAGGGTGGCCGAAACACCCATTTTTGTAGACAAGGATTTTAAAAACAAAATGCTCTCAGCTTGTGAGCATATAGTAGATGTAATTACACAAACCAATTTTAAGATACTTACAGAAGGTGCCATACCCGCCAATAATAGGGTAAAAGGCAGCGATGATCACTGCCATTTTATTGCTTTCGATTTTGGTATTTGCAAAAACGAACAAGGCGAATTAGAGCCTCAATTGATAGAAATGCAAGGCTTTCCTACGTTGTTTGCGTATCAGGTAGATCATGCACGTATTACCGAACAATATTTTTCAATTCCTGAAGGCTTTAGTACCTACCTAAGTGGTTTTACACCCGCCAGTTATGTGGCTTATTTGAAAGACATTATTCTGGGAAAACACGCTCCGGAAAATGTGGTATTATTAGAAATATTGCCCCATGAGCAAAAAACCAAGATAGATTTTTATTGTACCCAACAGCATATAGGCATACAGCCCGTTTGCATTACGGAATTGATAAAAGAAGGCAACCAACTATTTTACCTGCTGAATGGCGTAAAAACACCCATTCACAGAATTTATAATAGAGTAATTTTTGACGATTTAAACCAGCAATCGCTAGAAATTCAGGCGGCGGGCCAAATAATGTTCGAGGAGTTAGATGTAGAATGGGTTACACACCCTAACTGGTTTTACCGGATTAGTAAGTATACACTTCCATTTATTCAGCATGCCTACGTGCCAGAAACTAGATTTTTAGATAAGGTAAAAGAAGTACCAGCCGATTTAGAGAACTATGTATTAAAACCCCTGTTCTCTTTTGCCGGGCAAGGCGTAATCATAGATATTCAGCCCGGTGATATTCAAAAAATTACCGACCCAGAAAATTGGATTTTACAACGCAAAGTGCAGTATGCCGATGTGATTCCTACACCGGATGTACCTGCTAAAGCCGAAATACGCATATTTTATTTTTGGAAAGACGGTGAAGCACGCCCCGTACCCACCAATAATTTAGGCCGTTTGAGCAAGGGGAAAATGATAGGCGTTCGGTATAATAAGGATAAGGAGTGGGTAGGAGGTTCGTTGGCCTATTTTGAGCAATAGTGTATGATACCTTTATTGCAATTACAAACTTTAGCTGCCCAATACGGTTTTGATGCCTGTAGTACAGCTAAAGCAGAACCATTGTACCACGATGCCAAAATACTGGAAGCATGGCTGCAAAAAGGTAGGCACGGTAGTATGCAGTACATGGAAAATCATTTCGATTTACGGGTAGACCCTACAAAGCTGGTGCCCGGTGCCAAAACGGTGATTACCTTACTCAAAAACTATTACCCAAAGCAGCAACAGCAAGCCCAAGTACCCAAGGTTTCCAAGTACGCTTATGGCAAAGATTATCATTTGGTGATTCGCAAACAACTGAAGCTTTTTTTGCATGCATTACAGCAAAAATTAGGTACCATTCAAGGGCGTGGTTTTGTGGATAGTGCCCCTGTGCTGGAAAGGGCTTGGGCCACCAAAAGTGGTTTGGGATGGGTGGGTAAAAACGGAAACCTAATTAACAAAAAAACAGGTAGTTTCTTTTTTATTGCTACGCTTATTGTAGATGTGGTTTTGCCATATTCTGCACAACAAGTGACCGATTTTTGCGGTACCTGCACCAAGTGTATAGACGCCTGCCCCACACAAGCTATTTTACCCAATAAGGAAGTAAATGGCAGTGCCTGCATTAGCTATTTTACCATTGAATTAAAAGAGATACTGGCTAAACAGCAGCTTCCCACCACTTGGAACGATTGGCTGTTTGGCTGTGATGTTTGTCAGGATGTTTGCCCTTGGAATAGGTTCAGCCGTCCACACACTGAACCTGCCTTTGAACCTAACCAAGATTGGTTTCATTTTACACAGGCCGATTGGGAAGCCCTAACGGAAGAATCGTTCAAAAATCTGTTTGGAAGTTCGCCGCTAAAGCGAACCAAGTTTTCGGGTATTCGCAGAAATATTACATGGATAAAAAAGTAGATGTTTTGTACCAACGTGTGATTTTATTTTGCACCTTTGCGGCGTGAAAAAGTGGAATATTTTAAAATACATGGTAGGCGGCACTTGGTTGTTGGTGCTGGTGCTACAAGTATTTAGTAAACCACTGTTGGTAGCCGACTATTATTTGCAAACCCAAACCTATTTAGCCAATTGTGTAAACAAGGCTAAGCC
>RDXK01000126.1 GCA_004292605.1 Bacteroidota bacterium | reverse complement strand
CACAGCCATCCACTTGCCTACATGGGCACAGCGTTTTGCTGCCCCACAGGCCGATGTTCGTCCGTTTATTACAGATGATGCCCGTGTAGTTGGCTACCGCTTAGCCCAAGCAGAATCTTGGGTTCGGGTAGATAAAGAGAGCGGTCAACACTGGGGTTTGGTGGCTTACGGTCCCAATAAAAACCTAGAGCTTACCGCCGGTGGCGTGCACGGTTATCTACGCAATGCCGATGGTAAAAACCAGTACACTTATGCCCTGCCGCTGCTACAGGCCAAATATTTGTTTAGACCCTACCAGCCTAATAAAGCTCCTGGTGTGGCCCTAGTTATGGGCAGCTTTTTACCCGTGGGCAAAGGCGGTTTTAAACCACCCGGCTACGGCACATTTGCGTTTACCACCATTAACCAAAGTGTAGGAAAAAACGATCAATATCTGTTTCATGTAAACCTAGGTGCCAATTACTTACAAGTGGCCGGCGAAAATCGCACCATTGCCACATGGGGCATCGGCACCCAAATACGAGCTATAAAAGGCTGGCATTTTGTAGGTGAATTATTTAGTGGCGACCCATATATTCCCGGCACGGGCACCGCTTATCAACTCGGTTATCGCTACTTTTTTAGCGATTTGCTGCAGGTAGATATGACGGCCGGTAAAGGCATTGCAGGCGATGTAATTATGCCCTTTTGGTACACCGCCGGCGTACGAATTGTCACGGAACGCTTTTTATTGGGCTCCAAAAAGCAACGCCAACAAAAACAACAACAGGCCTAGCATTTTTAGTAGCTGTTTCCCGCTATCCGCTGTATCTTTTTTGTGGTGAGTAGCCTTTACACATAATGCTTGCCACTTACCAATCAACCACAACACACCACCACAAAAAAGGATGCCGCTACTATCGGGGCTAGGGCTTCCGCACTTGTACAAACCTTTAGCCGTAGTTTCTTTTTCGGCCCCGCAACCATCAATTCTACCAACAATAACCCCATATTTCACTACCTTACATACTCAGAAAAAATAGATATGAAAAACAGTTGCTTGTGTTTTTTGCTAATACTTTTTTCGTGGTCCAGTTTTGCAGCGGTATCTCCCGACCCGGTTTTACCAAAACAACTAAAAGCCCAAAGAAACAATACCACCAAAACTTACAGAAACGGTCAAGCGGTTTCTATCACCTATGGCAACAATACCCAAAAAACACGTGGATTTATCCGCCGTGTTACTACGGATAGTGTTTATTTAATACCCATACGTTACAATAAATCTACCGTTACCGCAATAGCCGTCAGCAGTATTAGTAAAGTAGTGCGTTTACATAGGTATCTGCGAAGGGAATGGATAGGTATTGTAGCTAGTACCACCGGGCTTTTACTCACCACAGCCATATTATTTTACTCGCCAATAGGTAGCACTTATATTTGGCTATTTCCTTTGTTATTGGCTTATTTACTAGCGTTGATGGTGGTGCCTTGGCTGTTGGCAGAATATTTACTCGATGTTTTTCAAACCCGATCTACCAAAAATAATTGGCGGTTTTTTGTGGAATAATCAGGCTATTCTCATCTATACTAGTTCACCCGTAATTGGTATACATGGTAAAGTTTTTTATTGCTATCTTGTTGGCATCTGGCTTCTACACGCCTGTTCAAGACAATTTTTACCTACGCCTATCCCAAGCCGCCGTACAACTTACCCAAACAAGCGTAACCTACGATCCAAAGTATACCGCCATACCTTACCCAATGGGTGATGTGCCCGCCAATAAAGGCGTTTGTTCCGATGTGGTAATACGTGCCTACCGCACCCTGGGAATAGATTTACAAAAAGAAGTGCATGAGGATATGGCCAAACACTTTGGCGTGTACCCCAAAAAATGGGGTTTGCGTAGCACCGATAAAAACATCGACCACCGCCGTGTGCCCAACCTAATGGTGTTTTTTAAACGCCACGGTACGGTTAAACCTATTACGCAGCAAAATTCCGATTATGCACCCGGCGATATTGTATGCTGGAATTTAAAAGGCGATATCACCCATATAGGCTTGGTGGTAAATAAATACGCCATTGGTACCAAACGGCCACTAATAGTACATAATATTGGTGCCGGCCAAGTACTGGAAGATGCCTTGTTTAGTTTCCCTATTATTGGGCATTACAGTTATAAAAAATAAGCCATTTGTTTTTTGGCAAGGTTATGCCTACAGTCTTTAAAGTGCTGCGTTACTAGTTTCTAGTTCGCTTTTTTTAGCTTGTATAAACGCCAAAGCATCCTCTACACTCATAGCCTCGCTACTACTGAAATTACCAATCTTGGTACGTTGTAAACTACTCAAGTAACCGCCTACACCCAGCGCTTTACCCACATCGTTCGCTAAACTTCGAATATAGGTTCCCGTACTGCACAAAACCCTAAAGTGTATGGTAGCGTTTTCTAGTTTTACCAATTCAAATTCATACAAGGTGATGGGGCGGGGCTCCAACACTACATCTACCCCTTTACGTGCCAAAATATAAACGGGTTTTCCCGCTTGTTTTATAGCCGAATGTATGGGTGGCGTTTGTAGAATTTCTCCTAAAAATTGTGAGTTAATCACCGTCTGCACTTGTGCAGCTGTAACACCAGTAGCATCGGTAATGGCGGTGGGTTCGCTTTCTAAATCGTACGTAGGCGTAGTAGCCCCTAAAGTAATAGTTCCGGTGTATTCCTTTGGCTGGCCCATAAACTCATTAATTCGTTTCGTGAATTTTCCTGTACAAATAATAAGCAAGCCCGTGGCTAAAGGATCCAGCGTACCAGCATGACCAACTTTTTGAATTTTAAGTTGGTTTCTAATTTTGCGAATTACATCAAAACTCGTCCACTCTAATGGCTTATTTACACATAAAACCTGTCCATCTAAAAAAAACTGCTGAAACGGCGTTACTACCTTCGTCATGCTGCAAAGATGGGTAAAATGAACGGAGTTAGGGAACTAAGGTTTCTGGAAACAAAAATCCACACACCCCTCAAAAATTCGTCGTTTTTTAGGTACTACTCGAGTTACCGGGTACTGCGTGCTGAATTATTTTTAAATGATTTGTCTGGGTATTGTGGTGCCAACGGTATTTCTCGAGGTTCGTCAATAATTTTTTTCTTAAGAAAGTTTATAGCAGCTTCTAGTTGAGCATCTTTACCATGAAAGGTTTCATTTGGTAAATTATCGACCTCAATATCGGGAACATGCCCTACGCCCTCCACAAGCCATGTTCCTTCTGGGCTATAACCGCCATGCATTGGTGCCGATGCTACTCCATTATCTGTAAGTGGGTTTCCAAAGTGTAAGGCCACAAACCCGCCCCAAGTACGCATACCGATGGTAGTTCCTAGTCCAAGCCTCTTAAACCCTTCTGCGAAAACCTCCCCATCGGAGCCTGTTCGTTCATTTACAAGAACCACCATATGTGGTACTCGCTCTATAGGCCTTCCTGTTCTATCAATTCTATACATCCATACCTTCCGTTGCAACAGTTGAAGTAGTATATCGCTTATATGTCCACCTTCATTTGTTCGCATATCAATTATGAGCCCTTTTTTATTAGCTACTGGAAAATATTCTCGATAAAATTGTCCAATATCTCGATCTTCATTGGCACTCATGTGTAGATACCCAATTTCGTAATTACTGTTTCTTTCCACTTTTTTGCGATTATTGTATTGCCAATCTCGGTAAATAAGCCAATACGGATCGTTCGATATTTTAACCAGAAAATCCTTAGTTACACCATTTCTTTTAATAGAAAGCAGCACGTTTTTTCCACCTTGATTAATAAGTAACTGTCCGATATCGGTTACTAACAACGCATCTTTTCCATTCACCTTTGCAATGATATCGCCTTCTTTGATGTCAAAATAAGGATCGTCTAACGGCGATCTTAGTTCGGGAAAGTCTGGATCTCCCTTGTAGATGTAATCAATTCTAAATCCACCATTGTTTTCAGATCGGCTGGTTTTTGCACCTAAATTACCAACTCCAACAGTTTTATCGTCCACTGGTGAATCGCCTCCGAATACAAATGTGTGCAACACAGACAGCTCGCCAAGTAATTGTGCCAACACGTCGTTAAGTTCAACTCTCGTAGTTATGCGTTCTACAAATGGTAAGTACTTATTGTACATGGAGTCCCAGTTGACACCATGCATATTTTTATCATAAAAATAATCCCTCTCCATACGCCAAGCATCTTTATAAAGTTGCTTCCACTCGTCTCTTGGACTTATAGAGAATTGGCAGCCGCTAAAGTCAATCTCATTAACAAGATTGATAGTACCCACATTAGCCTCTTCCATGTAGTAGGATTGATCTTTCTTAATTAAAAGCTTTTTCCCATTTTGAGTAAGCTCTACACCCGCAATTCCAGAAACCACTGTAACTAATTCGGGCTTTTTCGGCGAAATTTCTATTGCCTTTAAATGAGGATTAGCGTCAGACCCAATATCATTTGTCAATACATAAATAGCATTGTCGTTTACCTCCAACTGATAATAATTGCCAGCAGCTACTGGCACTACCATGGTTCTAGACTGAATATTTAACGTATCTATAGTAATAACAAATTTCTCCTGTGGCTTTTCGTTATTTTGGAGTTGCTGCTGAAAATCTTCCAATACTTTAAACGGTGAACGAGAAGTTTTTTTCAAAGGCACATGGTATATTTTGTGGGTATTATTCCACCCCACTCCCCCAAGGCGCTCGCTTCTTGGATTACCTGTCAAAGTCCCAAAATTTCTGTCCGATAAATAGTAAATAAAATTGCCATCTTGGCTCCATTTTACTTGTAAATTATTCGATCTATCGTTTGTTAAGTCGAACGTGGAGCCTGTGTTCACATTATAAACCTTAATTTGACTAAAGCCACTAAAACCGAACTGAACAAAGGCCAACCATTGGCTATCCGGCGACCAGGAAAAGTCTCTTATTCCTTGTTCATTGGAAGATATTTTTTTACACTCACCCGTGGTGATATTTAGTACAAACATATTTTTATCAATGTCGTCAAAAGCAAGCCATTTACCATCGTACGAAGGAATACCCCGATAACTCAGAGGTTTTCGGCTGTTTGCTATCGGCGTTATCCGTCCAAATCCATCCGAAGCAAATTTTACAAATCCGAATTCTCCACTCTGATCTGATAAAGAGAAGATACTTTTTCCGTCACTAGAAAAAACTGCATCGCGATGCCTAACTATGTTTTTACCTGAGTTATTAAATTCTACTGTCCTTCCTGTTTTAACAGGCACCACAAACACCCGGCCCCTCACCGTGGCAACCACCTTGTCACCCGTCGAATTAGCGTTGACAGAAGAAATATAATCATTTGTTTTTTGCATCCAAACGTCTCTTAATTGTTCAAAATCAGATGCTAGTTTGATCTCTATTTTTTTGTTAGTTCCATGGGTGATATCCAATACCCATAAGTCTGCTCCGTACTGGTAAACAATTTTTCCATCATTCATACTCGCACTACGAACGTCAAAAACCGTATGGAATGTCTCTTGCTTGAGATTGTTGCCAGTAGTGGTCATAGACCAAATATTTTTCGTCCCATCTAAGTCCGTGATGAAGTAAATTCTATCTCCACTAACCATGGGATTAAAACTTTCACCAAGATGCTTGGTAGTTAGCTTCACGGCCTCACGTTTACCATCATATGTCCAAATTTGCCTTGCCATACCACCGGAATATCGCTTTACATGCGAATTCATGTCGGGTAGAGACACAAAGAACCAATGACCGTTTGTACTTTGTACCGCTTCGTGCACTTGATGTAAGGGTATGATGGAAGTTCGCCGCGTAGAAACGTTTAGGGTTGCTAATCGAGCATTTGTGGCACTGCCAAGCTCGGTGCTGATACAAATAATTTCACCACTGGGCGTCCATCCCTTTGGCCTCACCCCCTCAGAATTTGAGTAAGTCAACCGAGTGGATACACCACCAACAATGGGCATAATATACACCTCGGGAAGCCCCTCGTAGGTGGCGGAGTACGTAATTGTGCGTCCGTCGGGTGAGATAGATGGGTTCTTTTCTTCCTCATTGTGTGTAGTTAACCTGTAAGCAAAGCCACCATCTATCGAGCCCTTCCAAATATCACCACCGGCTTCAAATACTATGGTATTTTTATGGACGCTAGGATTTTTATAGTATCCTTCAATTGCTTGGGATTCGCACTGGTTTTGCAAAAGCAATTGAACGACATGCAAAAAAATAAAGTGCTTAGCAGAAAAAAAACGTCGATATATACTGATTATCATAGTAAATATTATTGCAACAATGTTGCAATAATAAGGATAATAGTTTGCATAAACCATTCGTCATGCTACAAAGATGGGTACAATGAACGGAGTAATAGTACTAATATTAGGGCTGACGATAGGGCGAATAATCATTCGCCCCAACACCCCGCTCCTAGCTTACCGAAATAGGCTGTGTTTTGGGTGCATGTGCATTGCGGATGGCAATGTTACGCACGGTATTGCTGGCAAATGCGGTGATGGCTTTTTTCGCTATCTCGTCGTTACCCAGCATGGCCGGAACACCACGGTCGCCCGCCTCTCTAATACTTTCTACTATAGGTATTTGGCCTAAAAATGGCAATTCGTATTCCTCTGCCAATCGCTTTCCACCTTCTTTTCCAAAAATATAATATCGATTATCTGGCAACTCTGGCGGCGTGAAGTAGCTCATGTTTTCCACCAAACCTAAGATAGGTACGTTTACTTGTGCCTGGCCAAACATGGCTATCCCTTTTTTGGCATCGGCCAAAGCTACATCCTGCGGTGTTGTTACTATCACCACACCCGTTACCGGTACCGTTTGCATTAGTGTAAGATGAATATCGCCGGTGCCTGGTGGCATATCTATTACTAAATAATCTAATTCGCCCCAATCTACTTCGGTTACAAACTGCTTGATGGCACTGCTAGCCATGGGTCCACGCCAAACCACTGCGTTTTTTTCATCTACCAAAAGTCCTATGCTCATCAATTTAAGACCATGTTTTTCCATGGGTATTATTACGCCTTTTCCATTTACATCCTTCATCATCGGGCGTTCGCCACGTACACCAAACATAATCGGCACACTGGGGCCATAAATATCGGCATCCATCAGGCCTACTTTGGCACCACCTTTAGCAAAGGCCAAGGCCAAATTAGCAGCCACGGTACTTTTACCTACACCACCCTTGCCACTAACCACCGCAATAATATTACGTACTTGTGGCAGCACCTTAGCATCGGTACGTTTACTGGTAGTATTGGCAGTGAAATTTACGTGTACCTCAGCCTCTTTATTTACCAATAATTGAATAGCATTTACACAAGCTTGGTTAATGGTATCCTTCATAGGGCAAGCAGGTGTGGTAAGCACTACGGTAAAAAAAACTTGGTTGCCTTTTATCACTATATCCTTTATCATATTCAGCGTTACCAAATCTTTTCCCAAATCGGGTTCTTGTACATTTGATAGCGCTTGTAATATTGCTGCTTCTGTCATTGCCAATAATTTTGTTAAATCGAATACATTTGCTGCAAAAGTAACCAATGCATTACTTACTTTGTTCAGTGCTAAGGATACTTTCACATTTAAAAACCACACATGACCAGAATTTTACGATATGCTTTGCTTGCTTTTTCTACACTATTTTGTAGCAGCACATTGTTAGCACAATCCAATAGAGATACTGTGGTACAATTGTATGGTGTAATTATGACGGCAGATAGTTTGCGAGGATTGCCAGCCGTAAGTATTATAGTAGAAGAGAAAGGCCGAGGCACTATTACCAACGATTATGGTGTGTTTAGCATAGTAGTACTCAAGGGCGATATTGTACGTATAAGCAGTGTAGGTTTTAAGGATGTAACGGTGAAAATTCCCAAAAACATTGAAGGTAACCAGTACAGTATTATTCAATTAATGGTAGAAGATACAGCGTACCTACCCGCTACTATTTTAAAGCCACGACCAACACGTGCCCAATTTGAAAGAGATTTTGTAAATACAGATATACCTGCGGATGACTTAGAAATTGCCCGTCAAAATACCGATGAAGCCAAACGAAGAGTGCTGATGGCTAGCTTACCTGCCGATGGTACGGAAGCCCTGAATATGCAAATGCGTATGGCTACTGCCCGCTACTATTACCAAGGCCAGCAAGCCCCAGTAAGTGTGTTAAACCCATTTGCATGGAATGAGTTTATTAAAGCTTGGAAACGAGGCGATTTTAAACGTAAAACAAAAAGTACCGCAAAGGGTGTACAAAACGATCCTAACTACAAAGGAACGGTAGACAGAAAAGTGAACTAAGGTTTTGAGCCGAAAGTATAACGGGAAGTAGTGAATACTAGCAATAATAGGTTAACAGCTATTTAAGCCACTGTTGTATTTCGTTATTTTTTAAAAGCCCGGTATGTTTTTTCTTCAACACATTTTTTTCAAAATATAAAATTGTAGGAAACGATTCTATAGCAAAATGCTTCACTAGTTCAATATTTTCATCTCCATCTAGCTCCCATACAAGCGAGTTGATACCGCTCAATTTAAATTTATCAATTTCAGGCTTTTGGGCTTTACACGGTGGGCACCATTTGGTGGAAAATACCACAACGGCGCTTTTAATGTTTTTGATACTTTCAGTAAACGCAGCCAGTGTAGTGCCAGCCTTTTTTGCACTAAATACAAAGGTGGGTAATTGCATTTTTCGCCATTGCATTAAACCGCCTTGAAGCTGTACGGTGGTAAACCCTTTTGCTTGTAGCCATACGGCAGCATCAGTACTTCGAGCACCAACGAGGCAATAAATGTACACTGGCTTTTGAGGCACTAGCCCCGCTGCCCGGCTGATAAATTCTTCCTTATTGTTCCAATTGGCTTGCATTGCATTTGGAATATGCCCTTCTAGAAATTCCTGATGAGTACGAACATCAAGCAACTGTATGTCTGGCTTGGCTATTTCTTTCGCAAAGTCTTGGGCGTTCAATTGTAGCTGAGCGTCGGCGTTGCAGGTAATGAATAAAACGATGGTAATACTGTTGATAAATATACGCATGACCCAAACTTAGTACTTTTAGAAAAGCGAGGATGTTGTAAATTTCAGATAGCAACTTTCTTAGGTCCACTTCCGTTGGGTAGCATAGGCTTCTAAATCTATCTCATGTTCTAACTGATGATATAGTTCAGGCTCTATTTTATTGGCCATACGTAAGCTGTGTAAGTAGTTTCGTTTGGCTTGCATCACCTCCGTTAATAAGGTAGCCACTAGTTGTTTTTCCTCTACAGTATCCGCCGCCTTGGCATGTAGCTGAATTTGATGAGTGTACCAATCCATAATTTTTTCTGCGGTGCTAGTTTGTATTTTTTGCGTGGCAATTACCCTTCGTAAATGTATGGCTACTGCCTTAGCCATTTGGCTACGCACTTGGGAAAGACTGGCCCTGGCCGATTTCTCAGCATCCAATTTTAGCCACTTTACTAGGTAAGGCAATAAAAAACCTTGCACCACCAAGGTGAAGAATATGGTACCAAAACTGATAAAAAGAATCATGTCGCGATTGGGAAAGTCTTTTCCATCCACTAATGTTACAGGAATGGAAAAAGCAGCTGCCAAACTCACCACTCCACGCATACCAGTAAAAGCTAATATGGCGGTATGTTTTTTGCTAGAAAATATGGGTTGTTTTTGAAGTTTACGACGGATAAAATTAGAAATAGCATCTATTCCAAAAATGTATAAAAACCTAATAGCCACAATAGCATTGGTAATTAAAAACGAGTAGCCCGCTAGTGTAGGTAATGACTGCTGTGGAAGATGCCGAATAATCACAGGCAACTGTAAACCTATTAAAATAAATATCAAACTATGGAGTAACACCTGTACAAAATCCCACACGGCTACTGCTTGAATACGCATTTCTGGTGTATGTAGTTTGCTTTGCTTTTGCCCCATAATTAAACCAGCCGTAACGGTGGCCAATACGCCGCTCACATGTAATTTTTCAGCAATAATGAAGGATGCGTAGGCGGTTAAAAAAGTGAGTACCGTTTCCAAAGCCGTTTCAAAGTGGCCAATTTTATGCAAGTAATAACTGCCACAGCCAACCGCTAGCCCAATGCCAACACCACCTGCCGATAGTAGTAGGAAACGACTGATACTGGTTTGCACATCAAACTGTCCGAGACTAATTGCGACAATACTTAACTGAAATGCCACGAGGGCACTCGCATCGTTTATTAAACTTTCACCTTCTAGCACCGCCATTACTTTTTTAGGCACGGGAAGTTTTTTCAAAACCGCTGTGGCCGCCACCGCATCCGGCGGGGAAATAATGGCTCCTAATAAAAACCCTGTACTCAATGTAAACCCTGGTATAAACCAAACCGATACATAGGCCACGCCAATAGATGTAACTAATACCAAACCCAGCGCTAGTACCAATACTGGCTCTAAAATTTGTTTAAAACTAAACCAATGGGTGTACCAAGCGGCTCCGTATAAAATAGGCGGTAAAAATACCAAGAGAACTACAGAAGGTTCTAGGGCTACCACGGGCAATCCGGGAATTAACCCAACACCTAAACCAGCGCAAGTAAGCAATAAGGGAAGTACAATTTTTAATTTGTTACCCACTAGGGCCAGTAACAGCACAAAAACCAGCAACAGTATCACTATTTCAATGGCATGCATGGCTTTTTTTTACAAACTAAAGGTTATTTGTTTTGAAAA
The DNA here is from genome assembly GCA_004292605.1 of Bacteroidota bacterium. Taxonomy (GTDB): domain Bacteria; phylum Bacteroidota; class Bacteroidia; order Chitinophagales; family Chitinophagaceae; genus UBA10646. The sequence continues at coordinate 12,667 of RDXK01000126.1, read as the reverse complement.
CTTGTTAAAAACAAAAAGCCCCGGAAAAATCCGAGGCTTTTGTATATTAGAAATTTTCTAATTAGTGTGCTTTAGCAGCAGTGTCAACTTTAGCAGTTGTATCAGCAGCAGCAGCTGTAGTATCCATTGCAGGAGCAACAGCAGTAGTATCTACAGCAGGCGCCGCAGTAGTATCAGCAGTAGCTTCTTTGTTTTCACCACCACAAGCAGCAAAAGCAGCTGCAACAACTAATAAACCAAATACTTTTTTCATTGTAATTTTTTTTGATTGTTTTAAAACTGATGCGAAAGTAATCCGCCCCGAGTAATTCACAAAGAAAAGTTAACAATTATTTTTTTCTAAAGAATATTCTAACAGGCACGCCACTTAATGAAAAGCTCTTACGTAATTGGTTTTCTAAATAATTGCGGTAAGGCATTTTAATATCGTCGGGGAAATTGGTAAAAAATGCAAAAGACGGTGTTTGTGTAGGTAACTGGGTTACATACTTAATTTTTATGCTATGGCCTCGTACTACCGGTGCATGGTAGCTCTCAATGGCTTTCAGCATTACATCGTTTAGTTTGCTGGTAGAAATTTTACGTGTTTTATTGTCAAACACTTCTAAACCAGTTTCAATGGCTTTGAATATGCGGGTTTTATCGATAGCCGACACAAAAAGCACAGGCACATCCGTAAATGGAGCAATTTTCTCTTTCAAGGTACGCTCGTAATCACGGGCGGTATTGGTTTCTTTTTCTGCCAAATCCCATTTGTTTACCAGTATTACCAACCCCTTGCCTTTGCGAGATGCCAGAGAAAAAATATTTACATCCTGTGCGTTCATGCCTTTGGTAGCATCTATCACTAAAAAGCAAACATCGGCCTCATCCATAGCTCGAATGGCCCGGATGATGGAATAAAACTCCAAATCGTCCTTATCCTTATTTTTCTTCCTTATACCTGCGGTATCTATTAATATAAATTCCTTTTGAAACTGTTTGTAGTGGGTATGAATGGTATCCCGTGTAGTACCAGCAATATCACTTACAATGGTTCTCTCCTCGCCTATTAAGGCATTCAACAGCGATGATTTGCCTACGTTTGGCTGACCAATGATAGCAAATTTGGGTAACCTTACTTCCTCACCGCTTGGTTCTGCCTGTGCAGGAATAAGTTGTATCACATCATCCAGCAATTCACCTGTACCGCTACCGCTAATACTGCTTACAAAGTGTACTTTATCAAAGCCTAGACTGTAAAACTCAGTGGCCGCTAACTGTCGGTCGCCATTATCCACTTTATTCACTACCACAAAAACGGGCTTGCTGGTACGGCGTAGCATATGTGCCATAGCATCATCTAAATCGGTAATGCCAGTAACTACATCGGTCATAAACAAAATAGCATCGGCTTCGTCTATGGCCAATTTTACTTGCTTACGTATTTCCGTTTCAAAAATATCGGCGCTGTTGGGTACAAAACCGCCGGTATCTACTAAGTTAAAGGTTTTGCCCACCCATTCGGCTATGCCGTATTGTCTATCTCTCGTAACACCGCTTATATCATCTACTATAGCTTTGCGTTGCTCCAATAAACGATTAAAAAAAGTGCTTTTGCCTACGTTTGGTCGGCCTACTATGGCTACTGTAAAACTCATATTCTCTAATTTTTAATACGGCTTAGGCACCGTATCCGTATTCTTTTAATTGATGGTCGTTATCTCGCCATTTCGGGCGAACTTTTACAAACAATTGTAAAAAAACTTTTGTACCTAAAAAAGCCTCTATATTTTTTCTTGCTTCGCTACCTATTTGCTTTATCATGGCACCGCCTTGACCCAGCATAATGCCTTTTTGGGTTTCCCGCTGTACAATAATATCGGCCTGTATGCGAATAATTTCTGGTTGTTCTTTGAATTCATTAACCATTACGGCACTATGGTAGGGAATCTCGTCGCCCAATAAATCAAATATTTTTTCTCGTACCATTTCACCTACAAAAAATTTGGTAGGCAAATCGGTTAAATCGTCTTCGTTGTAAAACGCCTCACTTTCTGGTAAAAACGCTACTATTTGCTGGAGCAATGCACTAAAATCGGTAGTTTGCAGGGCAGAAATACATACTACCTTATTGGCAAACGGCTGACTGGTGAAAAAAGCTTCTGCTTCTTGAATTTTAGCAGCGGTAGCGGTGTCGCATTTGTTGATTAACACTAAACTTGGCACTTTCAGTGCTAGCGAAGCAAATAAATCGGCCAGTTCCTGCCAGTTATCTTTAATATCTACTACTAGCAAAGCCACATCGGCATCTTCTAAGGCCGATTTTACATACTTCATCATGCGTTCATGAAGCTTGTATTTGGGGTTCATAATGCCGGGCGTATCAGAAAAAACTATTTGAAACTCATTAGGCTGTGTATAAAAACCTTTTATACGGTGGCGGGTGGTTTGCACTTTTGGCGATACAATGGCCAATTTCTCTTGTAATAAGGCGTTGAGTAGTGTGCTTTTGCCGGCATTGGGCCTGCCGAAAATATTTACAAATCCTGCTTTCATGTGTATAAGGTAATCTAGCCCCTGTTTGGCTACTTTGGTTCAATAAAAAAGCCCCTGTTACCAGAGGCTCAATGTTGCGAGGATAGGGTTCGAACCTATGACCTTCGGGTTATGAGCCCGACGAGCTACCGCTGCTCTACCTCGCGGAATATTTTTAGTAAGCTTTTCCGCAATTGGAGTGCAAATATAGCTCTTTTGGTGAACCTGCCAAATATTTATTTCGAAACTTGCAAATTATTTACCGCTCCGCCTTGGTTGCGATAATTTTCTGTGGCACCGGCACTACCTACAATGGTGTAAATAATAAGTAGTACAAACAACACTAACTGGATATACAAGTGAAGGTTCGATTTTGGCGCTGTTTTTTGTGCGTAGTATTGATTCATAGCAATTATAATTTTAACAAAGGTGGTAACTGCGTTTAAACTAAACGTTACCCATTTTACCAAACCTAGTTTTGATTTGGCGAAACCCTCGTTTCAATTCATAAGAGTATTAATTCAATTATAACGCTGCCTTACATCAAAGTTTTAGCCCAATCAGTCGAACTTGTATCGAAAAGCTGTATCTACCGCTCCCAGCGTATGTACTGATTTTCAATCGGGTCGTACATCAAAAAGTGATTGTTATTTATTTTAATCACCTTAAACTCCCAAATTTCTGGCTCCACTACATTGTTATAATTCAAATCAAAAATCAATAACAAGGAGCCTGTAGTACTATTGTAACTCCAGCCGCCAAAAACTTTATCGTAGTAGCTATCGGTTTGTCGCCTTCCAGCTAACGTACAGGTAGAAGTTTCCATAATGGTATTCACAATTCGATTGAACGATGAATCTTCGTATTGCATTGCACCATTGCTACCAAAACTAAGATGCTGCCGAACTACATGTATAGTATCGGTAACCGTAATGGTATTGCAGGAACCATAATTGCATACTGAACTCAATACATAGCCTAAACCAGATGAATCGCAGTATTTAATTGAATTTTTTACCGTAGGTGCATAAATAACTGTATCCATCACACCGGGTAGCACATTTCCTAAACTATCGGTAGCACTTATAGCGGTAATTTTAAAAGTGTTTTGCAACCATGCACTGGCAGCATCGCCACCCAAAGCACTCACATAAATACAAGTGCTCACCGTGTTGCTAATATTTCCCAAACTATCGTAAGCGGAATAGGTAACACAAAACGTATCGGGCACTTGAATATTGCTAGGTAATACTATTACTATGCTACTATCGGCAATACCATTGCTTTGCACACGTGCATTTTGAATATATTGGGTAAGCGAGCTATTTCTGCGTTTGCTGGGTTGTAAACGATTGGTATTTCTAGGATTGGCCAAATAGTCGACCTTAAAAAACTGACCACTTTGCGGGATAGAAACATAGTAACCCTTTACATTACCCGTAGCAATGGTAGGCTTTATAACCGCATACCTGCCCGCAAATGCCTGTACAGAAGCTGGTGAATTAACAGCATCTAAACTAATACTGCTGCCCCTTGGCGCTGGCATAACCCCATTGGTTCTAGTGCCGTACCAAACTTTTATGGCTTTGCTAAGCTCTACCGGGTTACGCGATGAAATAGTAGCTCCACCAACGGGTGTACCGGAACCTGGCCCTTCGCTGATGGGTTCTATTACTTTTTGACAAGATATCACCACTGCCGCAAGAGCTACTATACTAACTACCCAAGTAGAAAATCCTTTTTTCATGCAAAGAAAATTTTGGTCAAAATAACTGATTTACAACAATATATACCAAATACCAACCCAAATTATGGATGAGTGGCAACACACAAAGCATCGGGCAATGGCACCGACTGATGCACCAATAACTTAACCCACTGCTCGCCCAAAACTGCCCACCAATACAAACCACTTTCTACCCGCTCCTGTAACTGCCCACTGGGGAACAATTCATTCAATAGGTTTTCTATATGGTTTAGGGCCTCTTGGTGATTCCGTTTTTCGGCCCTGTACATTTTCTTTTGTACTTGATAAAGTTTGGCGAGTGCCTTCGTTTTTAAAGCCTGCACATGCGGCAATAAAGTAGTATCTACCAAGGTAGCCTGCTCCGCCAGCTTTGCATAAACCTGCTCTAACTGGGCAATATTTTCGCTGATGTCAAATAATTGTTGGGTGTGGGTTTGCATATACCATTGGGTAAATGCCTGCTTTCCCAAAAATAGTTGTGGTAAACTGGCGTTCAATTTGGCCAATTTCTCTTGCTGCCGCTGCGTAATTTGTAACCAACTGTTCCTGAGAACCAATACCGGAAAATGGGTATCACTAGCTTCAAACACTGCTTTTAACTGCAGCCAATAGGCAAGCTCGCCACCGCCACCTACAAAGGCAATATTGGGCAAAATAGTTTCTTGAAATACACCACGTAAAATAACGTTTGGACTAATGGTTTGCGGATGTTCGCGTAGGTGCTGCAGCAATTGTGTTTGCGTAAACACCAATCCCAATTTTTGTACTACGAAATGCTCCCCAATTCGCTCGATACGTTCACGAGCATCGCCTTGTAAATAAAACAAATTAATTTCCCGGCCGCTGGCTTGCTGCTTATAGTTTTGGGCCAATAAAGCGGTAGTTTGCTCCACTAGTTTCTGCGAAAAACCTTCTTGAATTTCCTTTTCAGCAATGGGTAAAAAGACCGATTTTAAAGTGGCATTATCCGGCACCAAGGTAACCAACCCTTCCGCACCAAAAATGGTATGTACTAGGGCAAAGGTTGCTTGCTGTATGGTGGTTCCAATGGTAAAACATTGTCGCAAAGCGGCTTGTACCTGCACACCAAAAGGCAATACACCCAACTGCCCATATAACTGTTCTAGAATGTCTAATAAAGCAGCATCCACAGTCATTCGGCCTACGGCGCCTTTCTGGTTGGTTTGCCAAGTATATTTTTTGCCTTGAACCGTAAAAACACCCAGCTCGGCCAAATCGGCATCTTCACTACCCATATAATACACCGGAACAAATTCATATGCCGGAAACCATTGTTTACAAGCTTTTGCCAATGCTATGCAATGAGCAATTTTATAGAAAAAATAAAGCAGACCCGTAGCAATATTGGGCTGGTGTGCCGTAGTAATGGTAAAACAATGATCCTTTAATAATAGCTGTAAAGAATGCTCGGTAGCAGGATTAGCTGGAACGTTTTTGTACTGACTCTCTAATGCCGTGAAAAGTAGTTCTCTATTGATGGGTTTCTGCTGCCTGGCTTGCAAACTTTGCCACAATCCATCTTGTGATACAGGGAAGCTATAAAACGGCTGCAAACTCGGTTCTGCCTGCAAATAATCTATCACCAATTTGGAGAAAGCATGTGTTTGCGCCAATGGAATATGGGAAATAGCGTGCATATAAAACGCTTTAAGGAAAAATGGTTATGAACAAGTAAACACAAAATAAAATCAGCAATACCAAGCCCTGCAAAATGGTGGTTTTACCTTTGCTTAGGCATAGTATCATTACAAATAACGCTAATAAAAACAATACCGTCTCCTCCGTATCTATGCCCAACGCCAATGGCTTTTGCACAAACAAGGAAATAAAGGCCACTACAGGAATGGTTAAACTAATACTAGCTAAAGCAGAGCCAAGCGATAAGTTCAAACTTTTCTGCATTTTATTAGCACTGGCCGCTTTTATAGCGGAGATGCCTTCCGGTAATAAAATAACCATAGCGATGATGATACCCGACAAAGAAGGCGGTGCCCCAATCTTAACCACAAAAGCATCTAAATTAGGTGCCAAGCTTTCTGCCAAAAGCACCACAGCGGTTAGGTTTAGCAGCAAACAAACCAAACTCAAGGCCGCTTGAGCGTTAGTGGGTTTGTGTAAGGAATCAGTGGTATCTTCTTCCACCAAAAAATAGGTTTTATGTCGAAAATTTTGCACAAACAAAAACACGAAATACAAAACCAAGGTAACCACTGCTACAAATATGAGCTGGGCAGTGGAATAGTAAGGCCCTTTTACCGCTTCGGTATAGTTAGGTAACACCAAGGTAAGTACACTAATGGCTACCAATACCGTAAGGTAACTTGACACACCATCTGTATTGAAACTTTGTTCTTTAAATTTTATACCGCCAATTAGTAAGGTTGCCCCCATCATACCTGTAAGTATAATCATTACTGCGGCAAACACCGTATCACGGGCTAGTGTAGCCGAATGGTCCCCCTCTGCCAACATTAGCGATACGATGATCGAAGCTTCAATAATAGTGATACTGATGGCCAATACCAATGCCCCAAATGGCTCCCCCACCCGGTGCGAAATTACCTCGGCATGGTGAACCGCCCCTAGAACGCTAGCAATTAAAAAAGCAGCCGCCACTACCATAAATAGCCAATGCTGAAAATGATGGTGTAGGTAAAATGCCAATAGAGCCGCTACCGGCAATGCTACTGCGGCGGCTATATTTTTAAACCCGGATTTGGTAGAAAGTTCTGTCATAACACAAGAATACAATGAACAAACATACTACTTTAAAGATTGTAGAAACACCTTGATTTTCAACCAAAAAACATACCTTGCTTGCACTGAAACGAACAAATTATGAAACCTATTTTACTTAGCCTGGCGGGTAGTTTATTACTTACCACCACCCAAGCTCAAAAGAAAGAACCTGTAGCTGCTGCTACTATTAACGGCGTATCGGCAGTCACCATTAAAAAAATGGCAGAGGCTGAAACACCCAGACTACTAGAAATATTTAAAGATTTGCATGCCAATCCGGAACTGCCTTTTCAGGAAAAAAGAACCGCAGGTATTGTAGCAAAAGAGCTAACAGCCTTGGGCTACACGGTTAGTACTGGCATAGGTAAAACCGGTGTAGTGGGCATACTAAAAAATGGTGAAGGACCTGTAGTAATGTACCGAGCAGATATGGATTGCAATGCAGTGGAAGAAACTACCGGCCTACCCTACGCTAGCAAAAAGAAAATGACCAATGATGAAGGCACAGAAGTACCCGTGATGCATGCCTGTGGCCACGATGCCCACACCACTTGGCTACTGGGCATAGCCAAATGCATGACCCAACTAAAAACCAACTGGAAAGGTACGCTAGTGCTGGTGGCCCAACCCGCCGAAGAAAATGGTTTTGGTGGCAATGCCATGGCCGATGAAATGTATAAAAAAGGCGTACCCGTACCCAACTTTTTACTAGGTATGCACACTGGGCCTGCACCCGTGGGCACTTACTTAAACCGCCCAGGCGATAGAATGGCTGGCGCTGAACAGCTAGATGTAGTTTTTTACGGTGTAGGTGGCCATGGTTCTACCCCGGAACTTACCAAGGACCCTATAGTAATGGCTGCCAACGCGATACTACAATACCAAACCATTGTTAGTAGAAGTATGGACCCACAATTTCCAGCCGTGGTTACAGTAGGTGCAATACATGCTGGAATAGATAACAACGTAATTCCGGGCTCAGCAACGTTAAAACTAAACCTACGTTGGTACCGAGAGGCCGACCGTGATTTAATGATCAAGCGTATAGAAGAAATCAACCAAGGAATAGCGGTAGCTAGTGCTTTGCCTAAAGATTTATACCCCACTTTGAATAGAAAACAAAGCTTAGGCACGTTGAAAAACAATGAAGCCTTGACGGCAAAAATTAACGTAGCCCTTGAAAAATTAGTGGGCAAAGGAAGAAATTTAGATATTCCACCGGTAATGGGCTCGGAAGATGTACAGCAACTGGTAAAAGATTATCCCAATGTACCGTACGATTATATGGTGGTGGGTGTGGCGGACCCCGAGGTTTTTGAAAAAGCTGCCAAAGCGGGTAAAAAGTTTCCGTATAGCAACCATAACCCTGATTTTGTGGTAGATTTAAAAGCCATACCGTACAATTTACAGCTAGGCTTAGCGGCTACCTTAGAAGCGTTTGCCAAATAGATCATCGATCTTCAAATACGAAAAGCCACGCCGTTTAGGTGGTGGCTTTTTTTGTGAAAGCTCATTGTTACAACACGAATAGTGGAAACCATGATGCGATTTCCTATGACCACACAACAACACTTGTATAGGCTATTGCTATACCCATTTAGCCAAAACTAATATCCCACGCTATGTGGGCGGGTGTGCAAGCCGTATCTTTGCAGCATGAGCAAAGGAAAAGTGTTGGTAGCTATGAGCGGCGGTATAGATAGTACCGTGGTAGCCCTTATGCTGCACCACCAAGGATACGAAGTAATAGGCATCACCATGAAAACATGGGACTATGCCACTAGCAATGCTAGTAGTAAAGAAACTGGCTGCTGCAATATTGATAGTTTTAACGATGCCCGTGCCGCTGCGGTACAGCATGGTTTTCCGCATTTTATATTGGATATACGGGAGGAGTTTGGCGATTTTGTAATTGAAAATTTTGTAGAAGAATATTTAGCAGGCCGTACGCCCAACCCATGTGTAATGTGCAATACGCATATAAAATGGCGAGCCTTACTAAAACGGGCCAACGCCTTGGGCTGTGAGTTTATAGCCACGGGGCATTATGCCAATGTTTACCAAGCCGAAAATGGCCGATATGTAATGAGCAAAGGTTTGGATGAAACCAAAGACCAAAGCTATGTGCTGTGGGGGCTTGATCAGGAATTGCTTAGCCGAACCATTATGCCCTTGGGAAAATACCGCAAAACTGAGATACGACAAATGGCACATGATTTTGGCTATCCTGAATTAGCCAAAAAAAGTGAGAGCTACGAGATATGTTTTGTTCCCGACAATGATTATAGAGGTTTCCTAAAAAAACGCATCCCTACCCTAGAAACCGATGTTACCGGCGGCTGGTTTATAGATAAAACGGGAAAAAAATTGGGGCAACACAAAGGCTATCCCTTTTATACCATTGGCCAACGTAAAGGGCTTGATATTGCCTTGGGTAAACCTGCTTATGTTACCAATATTGACCCAGAAACCAATACAGTAACTTTGGGGGAAGAAGATGATTTACGCAAGACAGATATGGTGGTAGCTAGACCCAACTGGATAAAATATGCCCCACCCGAAAACGGTTTTGAGGTAACCACGAAAATTAGATACAAGGATTCCGGTGCCCTTAGCAGACTTTTTGTACAAGAAGATGGCAGCGTGAAAATAGAGTTTTACGATGCTGTAAAAAGTATTGCACCGGGGCAAAGTGCCGTGTTTTACGAAGGTGACGAGGTAATAGGTGGCGGTATTATACAGCGAGGATGGCTGGCCGAGTAGTAACACCAGTGGTAGATTATTTTACTGCCCAAAATTTTGAGCAGTATTGTCAATTACTTGCTGGCCAATTTCCTGTTTTTGAGGCAGTACGGCAGCAATATGGCTACCCGCCCATGTGGCAAAGGCCCAATAGTTTTGAAAGTATCCTTAGAATAATTTTAGAGCAGCAAGTAAGTTTAGCAAGCGCCCGGACTGCCTACGAAAAACTAAAGGCAATACTACCTGAAGTTACCGCAACTGCGTTTTTAGAACTGAACGACGACGAGCTACGCCAAAGCTATTTCAGCAAACAAAAAATACGGTACAGTCGCCTTTTAGCCCAAGAAATAGTGGACGGTCAATTAATTCTAGAAAATTTGCCGTTGTTACATACCGAAGAAATTATGGGTAGGCTCACCCAAATAGTTGGTATTGGGGAATGGACTGCCAGCATTTACTGCATCATTTGTTGCCAGAAAATAAACCTGCTTCCGTTGGGAGATGTGGCATTGGTAAATAGTATGAAAAACTTGTTTCAACTGCCAGCGAGTAGCGATAAAGCCGACTTACTAAACCAGGTACAGCAATTTACTCAGTACAAAACCATAGCTGCTTATTGGCTTTGGTGGCACTATATTCAGCAGAAAAAATTGGCGTTTTATTGAGATTTCAAATACCGAAATCGTTACAATATTTTTAGGTCAAGTTTGTTCGCCTAAGTACTCGATTTAACTTCCTGGCATACACACTATATACGATAAAATAGACGCAAAAATTATATAATATGCATATAAAACCCATCAAAACCGAGGCCGACTACCCGTTGGCCATGCAAAGGCCTGAAGTGTTGTTTGATGCGAAAAATGTGAGTGAAGTTACACCGCACTTGGTGGCTGTACTTCTATTTTGAAAACTTTGCTCTACGTTCAGCGTAATACTTTTTTAGCTCTTCAAAATTCATATTTTGAGTTTCTAAACTTATCTTCTTCCGAGTTTCACGCATAAATTTCACTGCGTCAAAGTCCTTTTTGATTTTATCTTTAGTCTTCATAGTGAATAATTTTTGAACCAATACACACCTAGCAGCCCTCGAATTTTCTTCAAGCCTATTAAGTAACCCAAAACTCCTTTAATACCAACGCACCGTTAGCCCTTAATTCTTGTATCGATGATGTATTGAATTTTCCAGCCATTGGCGGTACGTACCAGTACAAAATGGTTCACACCACCATGCAAAAACTTGCCTTTGTAATAAAATTTATAGGGTGTAGTTACGGTAGCTAAGTTCCCACGTATATCTACGGTTTCCCATTCTATCTCCTCTCGTAAACTACCTTTTTCAGCCCGTTGTACGCTGCTTGCAAATGCAGTAATTTCTTGTTTTCGGGCTTCCGCACCCGCAGGCCTTTGTACAATAGTTTCTAACTGCCCAGTGGGTGTAAAAACCTGCAATACCCCCAAAGAATCGTTGGCCGCCATAGCCGTAAACATACCGTTGATAACCGTTTTAATACTGTCACTCGCCGTTTGGGCTTTACCACCAAATTGAAGTACGAATAGTGTACAGAATAGCAGACTCAATTTTCTCATGGTTGTAAAATAAAAAAGTTTCGCAACGGGTAGCTGCGAAACTTTATGAGTGGTAATACTATTTCCTTAAATAATCAACATGGCATCGCCATAACTAAAGAAACGATATTTATCTTTTATCGCCTTTTCGTAAGCAGCCTGTGTTAAATCGAATCCAGCAAAAGCTGCCGTCATAATTAACAAGCTAGTTTTGGGTAAATGAAAATTGGTCACCAAACTATCGGCTATGTTAAAGTCGTACGGTGGATGTATAAAATGATTGGTCCAACCTTCGCTTGGTTTCAATAATTTTTGAGCTGTAAAACTTGTTTCCAAGGCTCGCATGGTAGTAGTACCTATGCTACAAATACGCCTGCCTTGCTCCTTGCCTTTGTTTACAATGTTACAAGCCATTTCATCAATAGCGTAGTATTCAGCATCCATTTTGTGTTTGCTTAAATCTTCCACTTCTATCGGGCGAAAAGTACCCAAACCTGTATGCAAGGTAACCTCCGCAAAACGGATACCTTTTATTTCGCAACGCTTAATTAATTCCTTGCTAAAGTGCATACCGCCTGTAGGGGCCGCTACAGCACCTTCGTGTTTGGCATACACGGTTTGGTAACGCTCTTTATCTTCCTCATCGGGCTTACGCTTAATGTATTTAGGCAAAGGCGTTTCTCCTAAAAACTCCAACATTTTTTTGAAGCTTTCCTCATCATCTTCCCATAAAAATTTGATGGTACGGCCACGGCTGGTAGTGTTGTCTATCACTTCTGCTACTAGCTCATCGTTATCGCCAAAATATAGTTTGTTACCTACCCGTATTTTTCTTGCGGGATCAACAATTACGTCCCACAAACGGTTAGGTTTATTCAATTCACGTAATAAAAATACTTCAATTTTTGCGCCCGTTTTTTCCTTACGGCCATACATACGAGCAGGAAAAACCTTGGTATTGTTTACTACAAAAACATCTTTATCGTCAAAATAATTCAGAATGTCTTTGAAGTGCTTATCCTCCATTTTACCTGTTTTACGGTCAATCACCATTAGGCGACTATCCTCCCTACGGGCAGTAGGTTTTTGGGCAATAAGGTTTAAGGGAAGTTCAAATTTGAACGAAGATAATTTCATGTGACTACTTAAGTTTAGTGAGGCCACATTCCGTTTGCCGCCGCCTTACGGGGCAGCATACATCATGTTACGGCATGAATAAAAAGTGTGCAAATATAGGGCTTTTGGCAGTACCATGTATACACAATTTTTGTACTACTCACCCACCTTTACTTCAAAATAGTTTTGCCAGCGTTTGCCGGTAAGCCAAAAATT
>RDXK01000062.1 GCA_004292605.1 Bacteroidota bacterium | reverse complement strand
GTGCGTATGTTCCAAACATAATTATCTAAATCTCCGGCGCTACCTACCCACTCACCTATGTTCAACATATCCTGACCGCCATTGGCAAAACCAGCATTATACTTGGTGGCAAAAATTAGGTTTTCTTGTACGTTTACATTGGGTACTGAACCTCCGCCATAAGGGAAGTGTTTTACCGCATCCCATCTAAATCCGTCGGCTCCGGTTTGCTTTTTTAACCACACTATCCAGTCTCTAGAACTATTGAGCATGTAGTTACTGTTTTGTACAGGATTAAAGAATGCACGAACATTGCCATTAATTACTGTAGAGCCCGATGTAGGAACATTGGAGCTTTGGCCAAATCCGCCAGATTCATAGTTAATATCTGGTCCCCAAAACATACTATTGATGTCGTTACAGTTGCTGGTGCAATTGTAAAAGTTAGCAGCGTTTTTACTCCAGCGGCCGTTTCTCGTCCAGTAATCGGCTTGTGTTTCATCTAAAGCGGGTGTGCTATAACTAACGTATCTAAAATTTTTAAAGCCATTGGCAGTGGGTACGCTATTTGGGGCGGGGTCCTGCCCACCTGCACCCGCCTGCCCTGCGGCACCGAGAGCACCATGGGTAAGTACACCACCACCGGCACCACCATTGTGGTTCAATACAATATCATGAATTACCTCTATGCCATTGGCATGCATTACCGCAATCATGCGTAATAAATCGTCTTTGCTTCCCACTCTGGTTCGCATACGATCGTTCATTGGGTGGCCATTTCCTTTTTGGCGTTTATCGCCAAGGTCGTAATTATCGAATGGCATGTAGCCTACAAAATCCGGACTTTCATTTTTATACGCAGGCGGTATCCATACGGCATTGAAGCCTGCTGCTTTTAATCGGGGGGCAAGTTCAGTAAGGTAGTTTGCCCATCCAAAACGATAGTTTTCGTTCCAGTAATCCCACCAAAAGGCTTGGAACACTACTTTTTTTACACGTTGTGCTTGTGTAGTTAGGCTGGTAGATAGCAACGAGGCTATTACTACCAAACAAATCAACCCTTTTTTGAATGGGTAATTTTGCTTCATAAATGGCAATTTTTATTTCTAAAAAATCAATCGGATAATGAAAATAGGCAATGTGTAAATATTACACAAAAGTTTTTGGCAAATTAAATTTTCGATAACGAATTGTTTATATTCGTTCCTCTAAACGATTAAAAATATTGCCGTATGAAAAAAATGTTACTATTTTTTGGTGTGGTGTTATGCACCGGAATGTCGGGTGTAGCCCTCGCTCAAGGAGGACTTATTGGTGATGGTTTTACACCGGGGTGGGATATTAACAACGCCTCTCACCGTATCGACATGATTTCAAGTGCTGGAAGTTCTCAAATTACAACCCGACAGGCAAATGGTACTGGCAATCGCTTTTTTCGATTGTTTCGAGGTGGTGGTAATTTTTCGCAAATGTCTCCTTCGGTTACATGTTCGAATAGCCAAGATCAAGAATTAACATCCTCGCTTGGAACCGTAATCACGGTTGGTAATCAAAACTGCGGAAACAGTGCGTATTTTATTAATGTGTCGAGCACTTCAGACAATTATGTATTCAAAACTGCCAGTCAGGGAGGAAACACTTTCACGGTTTTTAGAATACAAGGTTCTGTCTCCACTGTTTCGGCTGTTTCTCAGTCACCCACGACAGTTTTCGGTGGCCAATCGGTAACGGTTACTGCTACTACTAGTGCTTCCTTAAACACGGGGCAGGGAGTTTATTTGAGATACACGACCGATAATTTTGCTACCTCTACTGTAGTAAACATGACTGGATCAGCTACTACCTATACTGCAACTATACCTGCATCCGCTAATACTCGTAGTACCACTGTTCGATATTACGTGTTTACTTCAACAGATAACACTTCCCAAGTGAATACAAACGGTAGCAATGCAGATTTCTACACCATCAATCTCAACAATAACGGAGGAAGCAATTATAGTTATACAACACCTGCTGATTTCGCAACAGCGGCTGCCGGTAACTGGAGTTCTACAGCCACTTGGCTTGGAGGTGTATTACCTAGTGTTGGATCGCCTGTTACTTTATTACACAATGTTACCCTAGATCAAGATGCAACCATCGCTTCTTTTACCATCAATAGCGGTGTTACCTTTACAGCAGCCGATGCCTCAGCTCGTACGCTAACTATTGCCAACAATGGTAATACTACCTCGCCTGGTCCTGTGGTAATAGCTAACAATGGTACTTGGGCAGGAACTATCGGTGCAAGTACTGTCGCATTTACCGCTGCCAACAGCAGTAACACCAACTTTGTACAAACTACTGGCAATATCGCTTTCACAAATATTTCGCTTACTAATTCCGTGTCGGGTGGCACCATAGGACTGACAGTTGGTGGAACCAGCAGCACTATTGCGGGTAC